>CAMYWS010000162.1 GCA_947302865.1 uncultured Clostridia bacterium | reverse complement strand
CAGGCATGCTGTCCCTGCCGTGGCTTCTGCCCGCGATCCTGCTCAGCTTGGGCGCGGCGATCCTGCTGCTCGGAAAAGAGGAACGCAAAGCCGGCTCGCACAATGCGGAGCTGTCCTTTGACATGCCGAAGGGCGGGCTGCGGCTTCTGGTCCTGCTGTTCTTCGTCGTCGCGCTGCGCTCGTTCATGGGCACGACCGAAGCGTTTTCGACCGGCACACTGCTGTCCTCCCTGCCGTCCGTGTGGGCGGGGTTCATTCCGGTGCTCTGTCTTGCGCTCGGCAAGACCGCGGGCGGATTTGCCGCAGACCGGATGAAGCCGATCCCGACGGCGATCGTGTCGCTCGGGCTCTGCGCGCTGTTTCTCTTCTTCCCGCTGCACCCGATCCTCGCGCTTGCTGCGCTGTTCCTGTTCAATATGTCGATGCCGCTGACGCTGTTTGCATCCGCGCGGCTTCTGAAAGGCGCGAAGGGCACGGCGTTCGGGCTTCTGACCGCGGCGCTGTTTCTCGGCGTGGTGCCGTTCTTCCTCGGCGTCGCTCTGCCCCCGTCGCGTTGGCTGTTCGGTGCGCTTGCCGCGGTTTCCGGCGTACTGCTGGTGATCGGACTGAAGGAGCTGAAATGAGTTATCCGCTGTCGCTCGTGTCTGCGCTTCTTTTGACGGAAGCGATCGAGATCCCGGTTTGCCTCCTTTGGGGCATGCGCGGACGCGACCTCCTCTTCGTCGTGCTTGCGAACGTGCTGACGAATCCGCTTCTCAACGTACTGTACGCGCTCGCGTGTGTGTACACGCGGATCCCGCCCGCCGCCGCGCTTGCCGTGCTGGAGAGTTCCGCCGTCGCCGCGGAATGGCTCGTCTACCGGTCCGCGACCGATGCAAAGCATCCGTTCTTTGTTTCGCTGACCGCAAACGCCGCGTCTTTCGGCTTTGGGTTATTGATCACTGCACTATTTCTGTAAAGGAGGAATCATTATGTTTCGCATCTTTGGAGATCTGATCCCCGTTGAGCCGGTCGAGCCGGTCGAGCCGACCGCCGCGCCGTCGCCTCTTTGGACGATCCTCGGCGTCGTCGCAGGCATCGCCGCGATCACCGCCGTCGTGATCGTGATTCTTGTGAGAAGGAAGAAAGGCGGTCAATGAGAATGGACATTCTTTGGGATGAAGTGATCGAACCGGTTGAAATCGTAAGCGATCCGTCGCCGATTCTCTGGATCTTCGGCGTCGTCGCGTTCGTCGCCGCCGTCACCGCGATCGTGATCGTGCTGCTTGTCAGAAAGAAGAAAAGGGAGGGCAAATGAGTATGCGTATTTTCGGAGACGCGGCGCTGCCGCCGTCATTCGCTGTGCTTGAATTCCTACAAGAGCACATTGTTTTGGTGTGCGGCGTCATTCTTGCCGTCGCGGCGATCACCGTGACGCTCATCGTACTGCTGAAAAAGAAAAAGAGAGGTAAATGAGCATGCGCATCCTCAGAGATATAGCGGCGCCGTCGCAGCGGTTCTTTGATTTCATCAGCGAAAACCTCTTTCTGCTGCTTCTCATCGTCGGCGCGGTCGCTGCGGTCACCGTCGTGCTCATCATGCTGCTGAAAAAGAAAAAGAGAAAGGAAGGCGACCGGAAATGAACAGTCGGAACATGAAACAGATCTTTACGGATACCGATTTCGTCCACCGCAGCGGGACACCGGAGGAAACACGCGTCGCGGAATACCTCAGGACGCGCTGCGAAGCGCTCGGAGTCCCGGCGCGTCTTGAGCCGTTCCCCGTCCCCATGGGCGAGATCGAGGAAGCGCACGTTTACGCGGACGGCAGAGAGATCCCCGCGAAGGGGTTCTTCTGCTGCGGCAGCGGCGAGGTCGAGGGCGAGCTCTACTACATGCCCGCGCAGGACAGGGTCTCCGTCGCCGGCGCAAAGGATAAGATCGTACTGATGGATACGGCGGGCATCGGGTTCTTCGGCTATCAGGACCTCATCAAGGCGGGCGCAAAGGGCATCCTGTTCCAGTACGGCGATCTGCACAACGGCAATCATGATATCGACGAACGCGATCTTCGCGCGCACGTCGTCGGCGAACAGCGCAGAGTCCTCTGCGCCATGCTGCACGTTTCCACGGCGGTCGCGCTGGTAAAAAACAGGACGAAGCGCGTACGCATCGCGATCAGACAGCGCGAATACGAGGGGCAGTCGCACAACGTCGTCGCTGAGCTCCCCGGCAAAAACGGCGAGTGGATCGCGCTTTCCGCGCATTATGATACCACCGCGCTTTCCCACGGCTCCTACGACAATATGACCGGCTGCGTGGGACTCTTGGGTGTGATGGAAGCGCTGAAGAACCTGCCCTTGAACTATGGTCTGCGCTTTGTCTTCTGCGGGAGCGAGGAACGCGGGCTTCTGGGCTCCAAGGCGTACGTGCGCAATCACGAGGCGGAGCTTTCGGAAATCGCGCTGAACGTCAATCTCGACATGATCGGCACGATCATGGGCAAATTCCTTGCGCGGGTCTCCGCCGAGGAGAAGCTTGCGCACTATATCGAGTACATGGGCGCGGAGCTCGGGTTCCCCGTGGAAGCGAAGACCGGCGTGTATTCCAGCGATTCGACGCCGTTCGCCGACAAGGGCGTTCCCGCGCTGTCGTTTGCGCGGATCGCAAGCGCCGCCGTCGCGCCGATCCACTGCCGGTTCGACCGGCCGGACGTACTCTCGATGGAGCAGATGCAGAAGGATATCGCCTTTATCGCGGAATTCACCCGCCGAATGGCGTGCGCCGCGGTCTGCCCGGTCGGGCGCGAGATCCCCGATCCGGTCAAAAAGGAACTGGACGAGTACCTGTTCCGGAAACGCCGCTCGTAAGCGGATACGGATATTCGGATATGAAGAAAGCGGGGCGAACTGCCCCGCTTTTTTGCGTTATCGAAATGTTATGAAACCCATTCGGTCAGGATAAACAGTCCCGTAAAGACGATGCAGGCGACGATAAAGCCGGCGTTGATATAGAAGGGTCTCCGGAAGCGCTTCAGATCGGATTCGATCGGCAGGAACCGTCTGCGGCCGCGGATCAGAAAAATCACGCCGACCGCGCCCAGCCCGATCGTCAGCGAGCCGAGCAGCATTGCGGCGACCGCGCCGAGCATCGTCATGCCCCCGCCGGTCCCGCCCGCTGTCCCAATCCGCTGTACCAGCAGCGGAAGAAGTCCGCCGAGCGTGTTCATGCCCATGTGCAGCAGGATCGTATAGCGGATGTTTTTCGTACGCCAGTAGATGATCCCGAGCAGAACGCCGATCGGGAACGCGTACAGAAACTGCGTCAGGTTGCCGTGGATCAGTCCGAACAGCAGTGCGGAATACAGGATCGCGTCCATGGGATGATACGCCGAAAGCCGGTCGATCAGCGCCTTGCGGAAGAACAGCTCCTCCGCGATCGGCGCAAGGATCACCGTGCACAGAAGCACGACCGAGGGATCCACCGCAAGGATTATTTCCGCAGCCGGATCGGTCAGTTCCCCGCCCAGCAGTCCGGCGATCCTGCCCGGGATCGATCCCGCGACCGCGAGCGCATAGACGCACGGAAAAAAGTACAGCAGCGTCGGAACGCGCAGCGGCGTCCGTTCCGCCCCGCCGCTCTCCGATACCGGATTCTTCGGAATACGGCGCAGAAACAGGAGCCAGGCAAGCGGCATTGCGATGAGATCCATGACAACGGTATTGGCAATCAGCAAAAGATCCGTCGCAAGCTGTTCCCTGATCGCAAGATCGCGCGTCAGGTACGAATAGAGGATCACGAGCGCCTGTCCGATCGCAATGACGGCGACCGCGGCAAACGCGCAAAGCGAAGCGGCGCGGCGCGCGCCGTCCCGATCGGGCATGATGATTTCTTCGGGCAGCGTTTCCATCGTCGTTTACCGGATGCGCGCCATCGCGTAGTTCTGATAGTCCGGGTCGTCGGTAACCTCGCGGATCACGCGGAAGTTCTCCGGGATCGTGACCTCGGCGTCCGGATCGTTCAGTTCGACCTGCAGCATCGCCTTGTCCTTCCACGCCGGGTAGAAATCGACCTCGTACGCGTGCGCGTCGTTGACGAGACAGTAGCGCGTCTTGCGGATCGGCATGCACATCGGATCGGCTTCCATCATCA
>CAMYWS010000161.1 GCA_947302865.1 uncultured Clostridia bacterium | reverse complement strand
CGCGCCCTTGTAGTTATCGTAAAGGCAGTCGAAGATCAGCGCTTTCAGCGGCGCGTCCGGATCGCCCGTCGGCGCGGGGACGGTATCGACGATCCGCGCAAGGACCTCCGAAACATTTTCCCCCGTCTTTGCCGAAATGCACGGCGCGTCTTCGGCGGGAATGCCGATGACGTCCTCGATCTCCTTTTTCACGCGCTCAGGCTCCGCGCTCGGCAGATCGACCTTGTTGACGACAGGAAGCACCTCAAGCCCGTTGTCGACCGCAAGGTATACGTTCGCAAGCGTCTGTGCCTCAATGCCCTGCGTCGCGTCAACAACCAGCACTGCGCCCTCGCACGCGGCGAGCGCTCTCGATACCTCGTAGTTGAAGTCGACATGACCCGGCGTGTCGATCAGATTGAACATATAGGTCTTGCCGTCGGTATGATGATAGAACATGCGCACCGCCGACGCCTTGATCGTGATGCCGCGCTCACGCTCGATGTCCATGGAATCCAGAAGCTGCTCCTCCATGTCGCGCTTTGCAACGGTGTCTGTGAGCTCCATCATGCGGTCGGCGAGCGTACTCTTGCCGTGGTCGATGTGCGCAATGATCGAAAAATTACGAATGAGATTCGGATCGAAATTCATAGTTCCCTCCATAAGTAATAACATGATACATTATCGTTGCCAAAATTGCAAGAAGTGTGATATAATCAAGGTAATTCAAACGGAGGTTGGCATATGGAATCTGATCTCAATACCGTCGCAAAGCGACTGAACGATCGCGGCTTTCTCGCGGACGTCGTAAAAACGCCGGAGGAAGCGAAAGAACTGATCCTCGGCTACATCGGCGACCGTTCCGTCGGCATCGCGGGCTCGGCGACCGTGCGCGATCTGGGGCTCTATGAAGCGCTCACAGAGCGCGGCAACACGGTTTACTGGCACTGGAAGGTCGAAAAGCCGCAGATCGAGGAAACCCGCATCAAAGCGATCGCCGCGGACGTGTATCTGTGCTCCAGTAATGCGATCACCGAGGACGGACGGCTTGTCAACATCGACGGCACCGGCAACCGCCTCGCCGGCATGATCTACGGGCCGAAGACCGTCATCCTTGCCGTCGGCAGGAACAAGCTTGTCAAGGACTATGACGAAGCGATCAAACGCATCAAGCGAGACGCCTGCGGTCCGAACGCGCGCCGTCAGCATTTTCAGACGCCCTGCTCGATCGACAATGTCTGCCGCGACTGCCGTCCGCCGGTACGCATGTGCAACGTGACCGCGATCACCGAGTACCCCTCCCGCCGCCATCAGGCGTTCCGCATCGTGCTCATCGACGAGGACATGGGCTTATGACGATCAACGAATACCAGAAGCTTGCCATGACGACCCTGAACCCCGCGCTGTCCGAAAAGGAAATTCTTTTGAACGGCGTGATGGGACTTTGCGGCGAATCGGGCGAAGCGATCGACCTCGTCAAAAAATGGATGATGCAGGGACACGAGCTCGATAAGGCGCATCTTGCGAAGGAGCTCGGCGACGTCGCGTGGTATCTTGCCGAGACCACGACCGCGATAGGCTACGATCTCGAAACGATCCTGCAAAACAACATCGATAAATTGAAAGCCCGCTATCCCGAGGGCTTTGACGCGAACCGATCGCAGCACCGGAAAAACGGGGACGAATAACCAAAAACATTGCGCCGGAAGGATGTCCCTCCGGCGCTGTTTCAGCGGACGGGCAATGCCCGTCCCTACTGTTACATGCGATTACATCGAACGAAGCACGTCGAGGCGCCGTGCTCTCTCCAACAGGAGATTTGAGCTCCCCTTGTCAGGGGAGCTGTCACTTGAGACTCTGTCGAAAGTGACTGAGGGGTAGTTTCGACGGCTTCGCCCTGTCAACCCGCCCTTACATAGGGAGGGTTTTATGTTTTCGCTTTGTACAAAACGCTGGAGGGGCTTCCCTCCGGCGCTGTTTTGGGTTCAGTTGATTGAAATTCCCTCATACGGGACGCCAACAAACGCATATGCGTCCGCGGGATCGACGGTGAATGCGAAGTTGTAGGTTCCTACAAGCTCGCGTTCACCCTGCTTGTTGAGATCGTAGACGTCCCAATCCTTGATTTCGATCGTGATCGGTCCGTCGTACATGTCAAGCCTTGCGGGCGCTTTGAGAGACAAATCGTGTGTAACATGCCGCGTCTTCTCCATACTGTAAGTATCAATGATGTCTGAGATCTGTTCGTCGCTGAGGCGGAACGGCTCCTCGGTCCAGTTCCAGTCCCGATTGACGGTACGCTCCACTTTTTCACCGTTTATAAAGATCTCCTTCGGATACGTTTCCCAAATTACGACCTCGCACGCCAGATTCTTTGCGGAATAGCAGATTGAAAGACTGCCGTCCTGTCCAAACGCGATGCGGCGGATCGAAACCGGCACGCCATTCTGCTCATCATTGACGTCTTCGACGTCAATGACGTCATACTGACTGTGACTGATGACCCCGCGAATTGCTTCCGTTTTATTCGATGCGATCGGCGTGTACCACGCGTTGTGCTCGGCGTCGTCCTTCGGGAACGTCACTTCGCCGGTGTTGAGATCATAACGGAAAACAAAGACCTCCTCTTCGTATTCCTCCGGTTCAATCCAGCCCTCACCCTCCGGTGCTTTGGTGTATCTGCCGGACAGTTCCACGCAGGCGACGGTAACGGTGTCATTCATATACTTGCGGTTTGCGTAGAACGGCAGGCGTAGCAGAGTCGTTTCCGTATGAAAGTCCTTCGCCCACTCATAGGCGATGCGCTCCTCATTCACGAGATAACCGTCGAGACAGAAGTACTGGAACGCGCTTGATCCTTCTCCGCTGTACTCGCCCGACCAGTTGTTGGTGAAGCCCAAAAGAATCCCGTCTTCGTCGGTGCTGACATCATGGAACGTCGTGAACGCGACCGTCTTTTCAAGCGGTGTCGATTCGTTCGGAAGCGGGCTTAAAATCTCTTGCTGCATGGCATCGGATTTCTCCGTCTCCTGCATGATCTTTTTCGCCAGCCGGTCGATCTCCGCCTCGCGCAATTCATCGGTAAAATCGTACACGAACGGAATCGAGAACGTACCGATCTCGCCGATGCGGCTGCCTTGTTTATCATAGCGGTACAAGGTGCCGGAAATCGTCATTTTCGTACCGTTTTCAATCTTCGGCAGGTTTATAAAGTGCATGCTGAAAGTATCGTTTTCGTCATACCCTGCCGCAATCGGATCACCGTCCCACACATACGGCGCATACTCCGTACCGCCGATCTCCAGGCGAAAACCGACTGCGTCTGCGCCGACCGTGCAAAACGTGTCGTATGCATCCAGAATGCGCTGCGTATGCAGATCGCCGTCCAAAAACGTTGGATCGAACGTAACGATCATGCCCGTTTTGTCGCTCACTGCCGCAAACAACAGAACCAGCTCGTTGGTATCGTCGACTGACACTTGCCGAAGAGTCAGCATGATATCGTCCAGCGTAACGGTCTCATCGAGCGGGACCGGATAATCCCAAACAATGTTGTTCATACGGCGTATGGCTTCCTCACGCGCCTCCTGATAGCGCGCATCCTCCGTCATATCGATCCGGGCTTCATTGTTTTCCTTCATCTTACCGATGGTTGACACACCGACCGCGGCCGCCGTGCCGATCGCAAGCACCAGTACAGCCGCCGCGATCAGGATCGCGAGCGTGCGCCGTTTGATCGGAAGCCGCACCGATCTTGCTGCGGTCTCCTCCTTCGTTTCGCTCTGCAGCGTCCGTACCATGCGGCTTTTGAACGTATCGGACGTCGTGATATCGTCATAGCCCTTATAAAACCTGTTCATTGTTTTCTCCTTCCATGATTGCCCTGAGTTTTTGTCTTGCGCGGAAAAGGCGGGATCTTGTCGTGCCCTCGCGCTCACCGAGAAGCTTTGCGACCTCTTTCACCGTGTATTCCTCGTAATAGTAGAGGTACACGGCGTCGCGATCCCGTTCCGGAAGCTGCCGGACCGTATCTAAAAGCTCACAGCTTTCCTCGGAATACGTTGCGGTGATCTCCTCGTTCAGCGGCACGCCTGCGCGTTTCGAAGCCTTTCTTGCCTCGTCGATGCAGATGCGGATCGCGGTTTTGATCAGCCACGCCTTTTCATGCTCGC
>CAMYWS010000160.1 GCA_947302865.1 uncultured Clostridia bacterium | reverse complement strand
CTGCGGCGCGCAGCGGCGAAGCCGCGTCCGCCCAATCGCAGTCCTTCATCAGGGTGGAGACGACGCCGTGCCGCGTGCAGGTGATGCCGCGGGCAAAGATCCAGTCCAGATGCAGTGCAAGCACGCCGTCGCCGGTCGGCCTGCGGCGCGTGGGAACGCACATTCCGTTCAATGAACGGTAATCGAAGCCCGCCCGTTCGCAGCAGGCAAACAGCGGTTCAAACGGAACGGGATCGACGACGATGCCGTCGGTTTTCTGCCGCTGATACGCGGAAAGCGCAGCCGATTCGCCGTAATCGAACGCGTTGGTATTGAAGTCGCCGCCGATCAGAACCGGCAGCCCCGGAAACATTGCCGCTGCCTTTTCGAGGATTGCTTCGGTCTGTTTTGCACGCAGCGTCGGAGTCGTGCGGTTTTCCAGATGCACACAAACGGCGCCGATCCGTGTCCCTGCCACATCGAGCTCGCAGAACACCGCAACGCGCGCGCCGATCCGTTTCTGCTCGTCAAAATACCAGTTATACGCCTCCGGCAGCGACAGCGCCTCGGCGCGGACGATCGGCCAGCGGGAGAACAGCGTGTTCCCCTCATAGCCCTTGCGATCGTTCGGATTGACGAGTTCGATGAATTCGAGCGCGTACGCATAATGATACCCGAGCGCTTCGGCAATTTTACGCGAGGCGTTGATGTTGCCGCTGCGTTCCGTGCCGTCGTCCAGCTCGTTGCCGAACAGAATGTCCGCATTCTGCAGCGCGGGACACGCCTCGAGAAACGAGACGATCTCGCGGATTCTGGTTCCGTGCTCCACGTTGAACACGGCGGCGCGGATCGTTTCCGGCGCCGGTTTCTGCGCAAGGTTTGCCCGGTATACCTCCGGCGCGCCGAACTGCGGGATGCGCGCCATCACGGCGAACTGCCCCGCCGACGGGACTTCGGCGCCGAGCTGAACCCGCTTTTCATACGGAATTGCTTTCATGGATCTGCCTCCGAATCATTTACCTGCAGTATAGCACGGATCGGTCGGTTTGAAAAGGGAAGCCGGCGTGCCGGGACGAAAGAATATCGGGGAAATCCGTATATTTTTTCATAAATATAATTGACAATCCGGCGTTTGCGTGGTAATATGAAGTCGAAAGAACGCAAACGTTTGCGCTGCAAATAGACCATTTTGCATGAGGAGGAAAGCAAATGATCAAAGCTGTCATGTTTGATATGGGCGGAACGCTCGAAGATCTGTATTCCGACGAGAAAAACGATCGTGCAACCGCATATGCGCTGTACGGAATTCTCAAAAAGCATGGCATTGAAGTCCCCTACGAGGCGGAACCGCTCTGGAAGATCGTCGGCGAAGGGATTCAGGCATACAAGAAGGATTCCGAGCGGACGCTCCGCGAGCTGAAGCCGGAGGAAATCTGGTGCGACTGGGGATTTCGGGATATCCCGGTCGATCGCGACAAGCTCGCCGCAATCAGTGAGGAGATCGCGCACATGTGGGAGACGACCTTTTACGATCGCAAACTCCGGGAGCACGGCGCGGAGATGCTGAAAGCGCTCAAGGAGGATCTCGGCATGTATATCGCGGTCGTCAGTAATACGGGGAGCCTCTTTCAGGTGTTTGAGACGCTGAAAAAGTACGGCGTGCGGCAGTATTTCGACGACATCACGCTTTCGTCGATCACGGGTTACCGCAAGCCGCATCCCAACGTCTTCCGCGTCGCGCTTTCGCAGGCGAACCTGGATCCGTCCGAATGCGCGTTCGTCGGCGACACGCTCTCGCGCGATGTGGTCGGTCCCCGCAGAATGGGATTCGGACGTGTGTTCAAGATCAATTCGTTTCTGACGCCGCAGAAGGACCTCGGCAAGTACGACGTCGAGCCGGATTACCAGATCACCGATATCTACGACGTTTATACGCTTCTTAAAAAGGAACGGGAAGCAGAGAACTGAGACCGTTTCCGAAGAACTTCGGATAGAAAGGGAGGTCAAAAGATGGCAAAGAAAGGATGGAAACGTCCTAAAATGACAGGGAAGCGGTTCAAAAACCAACTCCTGAGCGTGATCGGGAATCCGTTCAACATGATCGTGTTCTTTACGCTGATCCTGTTGTTCATTACGATCATCATTCCGCTTCTGTCCATGGTGCAGAACACGTTCGTCGTGGCGAAGTCGGAGCTTCGGAACATCCCTGGCGCAAAGGTCGGCGATTATACGCTCTGGTATTGGAAATACCTGCTGGCAAGCCCGCTGACCAAGACGATCCTGTGGGTGCCGCTTCGCAACTCGCTGATCATCGGCGCGTTCGTCACGGTGTTTTCCGTGCCGCTCGGCGCGCTGATGGCGTGGCTGATGGTGCGCACCGACATCCCCGCAAAGGGGCTTTTGTCCGCGCTGATTCTGATCCCGTACATGATCCCGTCGTGGTGCAAGGCGCTTTCGTGGATGACGATCTTCCGCAATCCGTCGATGGGCGGCAACGGCGTGCTGTCGAGTTTAGGCATACCCGTGCCGGATGCGCTGGCGTCCGGCTTTATCCCGATCATTCTCGTCATGACGCTGCATTACTACGCCTTCTCCTACATCATGGCGTCCGGCGCGCTGCGCTCGATCAACTCCGAGCTGGAGGAAATGGGCGAGATCCAGGGCGCCAGCAAGGCGCAGATTCTGAAGAGCATCACGCTGCCGCTGATCCTGCCCTCCATCCTCTCCGCAACGATCATGACGATCTCTAAGTCGATCGGCACCTACGGCGTTGCGGCGCGCCTCGGCGGCAACAATCCGGACGGCACGCCGTTCTATGTGCTGGCGACCCGCATGAAGGACTTCATCAACAACAGTCCGAAAGGTGTCGGCTACGCAATGTCCATCCTGATGATCCTGCTCGCGGCGGGCACGATCATCGTCAATCAGCGCCTGATCGGCACGCGCAAATCGTACGCGACGATCGGCGGCAAGGGCACGCGCTCGAACCTCATTCCGCTGCGCGGCGCCAAGTGGCCGATGACGATCGTGATCGTGCTGTTCCTTGTGGCGGCAATGGTCATGCCGGTGTTCTTCCTCGTTATGGAGTCGTTCCAGATCGTGCCGGGCGGCGGCTACGGACTCGACAACCTCACGCTGTACGCATGGATCGGCGAGCTGCAGAACGCGCCGAACCCCGCGTTCAACCAAAGCGGACTGTTCCGCAATTCCGAATTCGGCAGAGCGTTTCTGAATACCGTCAAGCTCTCGCTGATCGCGTCGCTGATCACCGCGGTCTTCGGTCAGTTCTTCGGGTATATCACCACCCGCGGCAGAGGCAAGTGGTACGGCAACGCAGTCGAGCAGCTGATCTTCATCCCGTACCTGATGCCGGGCGTGGCGTTCTCGGCGATCTACTTCGCCATGTTCAGCCAGCCGCGGCTCGGCGGACTGATCCCGTCGCTGTACGGCACGTTCCTGCTGATTCTGATCGTTTCGATCGTCAAGCATTTCCCGTTCGCAAGCCGTTCCGGTTCCTCGAACATGATGCAGATCTCCGTGGAACTCGAGGAAGCGGCGACGATCAACGGCGCGGGCTTCTGGCGGCGCATCGGCAGCATCGTCATTCCGCTCGCAAAGAACGGCTTCCTTTCGGGCTTCCTCCTTTCCTTCATCAGCATTGCAAAGGAATTGGACCTGATCGCGATCCTGATGACGCCGAAGAACTACACATTGTCGTTCCTTGCATTCGACTATTCCAAGGAAGCGATGCCGCAGGTGGCTGACGCGATCTGCATCGTCATCATCGTGTTTATCCTCGTTACCAACCGGATCGCGGATCGGTTCGGCGGCAACGTCAGCAAGAGCATGTAACCATTACGGACATACAGAAAGGATTTGACCATGAGCAAGATCGTATTAAGTCACATCGATAAATTCTACGGCGAGAACCATGTTCTGCGCGACATCAACCTCACGATCGAGGACGGCGACTTCATGACGCTTCTGGGACCGTCCGGCTGCGGCAAAACCACCACGCTGCGCGTTGTTTCCGGTCTCGAAAAGCCGCAGCACGGCACCATGACGATCGACGACAAGCCGATCATCGACGCGGACGCCGCGTTCTATGAAGCACCCAGTAAGCGCGGGCTCAACCTCGTGTTCCAGAGCTACGCGCTGTGGCCGCACATGACGGTGTTCCAGAACG
>CAMYWS010000159.1 GCA_947302865.1 uncultured Clostridia bacterium | reverse complement strand
CCGCCGGTCGACGGGATCATGATGACGTCGGGAAGCTCTTTGCGGATCGCGTCCATGACGACGCGGAAGCGCTCGCGGTCCTGCGTGGGCGTGCCGTCGTCCTCGCGGACGTGCACATGGATGATCGCCGCGCCCGCTTCGTACGCGAGCTTTGCTTCACGGACCATTTCTTCGACGGTGTAGGGGACGGCGGGGTTGTTCGCCTTGGTGACTTCGGCGCCGCAAATGGCTGCTGTGATGATGAGCTTTTCCATAGCGTTCTCCTTACTTGTCCTGACTGTGATCGATGCGCTGGCAGTCCTTCGGGGTCACGCAGGTGCCGTGCGCGCGGCAGACCACGATCGGCTCGGGCAGCACTTCCGCCGCACTGGGGGAGATGTCCGGACGCGCCTGGATAATCTTGCGCGCTTCGAACGTCATGCCGCGGGAGGTGTTGCCGATGCGGTCGATCTCGCCGTACGCCTCGATGTAGTCGCCCGCGTAGACCGGCGCGAGGAACTCGATCTTGTCGTAGGCGCAGAACAGCCCTTCGTCGCCGTCGCACCTGATGAGAAGCTCGGTCGCGACGTCGCCGAACAGATGCACCATGTGCGCGCCGTCGACCAGGTTTCCGCCGTAATGCGCGTCCTTCGCGCTCATGCGGAGTCGGATCAGAGATGTCAGTTTTTCCATGGGTCATTCTCCTTCGCAATATAGAATTTTGAACGGGATCAGCGTTTCCGCGGGGTCTCCGGCGCGATCTGAATAAAAAAAGGCGCTGTCGGTCGACCGATCGACCTATAGCGCTCCATGCTCGAATATCGGAACATGACAGCATTGCCGCTTACACGGCAACGCCAGAAACCGGGACGGGCAGCTCCGATCTCTTCGGCGGACGACCCCTTTCCCGAACGACGTTTCCGGCTGCCCGAGCCGGTCGGACGGGTACCCTGCTGTCCGCACCTCTATAGAAGACCCTATGGAATTCTGTATGAAAATTATACCCGATTCCGGGGTCTGTTGTCAAGGAATTTCCTATTCTTTATATGCCTGTTCGATGCGTGAGAGGATCTCCGGCTGCATCGAAAGCATGCGGCAGATGTTCAGCGCATCCCTCGGACAGTCGGCCTTTCCCTCGACGCGGTACAGCCCGTAATTCATATGCCGCGCGATGATCGCAACGCCGTCCCCGGCCGCCGCGGCGAGCTCCGCTTTGATCGCGTCCGGATCGACGTCACGGAGGCCGATGATCTGATAGTGCATCCGCGCGTGCTCGGCAACGCCGTCGTAATGCGTCGCGAGGATCGAGACCGCGTTTCGTCCGTTTAAGTATTGCGTCACCGCCTGCACGATGACCGCGCCTTCGTCGGGGTTTGTGCCGCGTCCGAGTTCGTCGATCAAAAACAGCGAATACCCCTGCGCAACGTCTTTCAGCGCTTCGTTGAACCGCACGATCTCCGAACCGAAGCCGGAAAGCCCCGACTGCATCGACTGCGCGTCGTCAAAAAGCATCCGGACGCAGTGCAGCATCGGGATCTTTGCGGTCTTTGCACAGACCAAAAATCCCGCGTGAAGCAGCAGCGCGTTCAGCGCGACCGTCTTCAAAGCGACGCTTTTGCCGCCCATGTTCGCGCCGGTGATGACCGTCGCGCCGCGGTCGGTCGCGATCGAAACGGGAACGAACGCGCGTCCCTTCGCTTTCAGAAGATCGACAAGCTCCGGGTTTGTCATGTCGACAAGCTCCAGTGCACTTTCCGTGATCTCAGGACGCACACCGCCGTATTTTTTCGCAAACAGCGCTTTTTGGATGAGAAAGTCCAGCCGACCTGCCGCGTCCGCGTTGGCGAGCATTGCGGGAACATGGGGGAGAAGCGCTTTGCACATCACTTTCCGGATCGCGCGTTCCTCGGTCTCTTCCTCGGCGCAGACGCGCGCGCGTTCGGTCCTGACCGCGTCCTTTTCGGCGTCCGGCGCTTCATACAAACGCTGTTCAAGCCGCTTCTTTTCTGCGCGGATCACCCTTAACGTTTCGCTTGCGCCGTCCGGGATATAGAACCCGCGTGAGCGCGTCCCTTCGGGGTCGAGCACGGAAAGCGCGGCGGAAGGTTCGGAAAACGCGATCCCGTCGGTACGCACCGTTTCCTGCATCGTTTCAAACAGCGGAAGAAGGTCGGCGATGCGGAGAAGATACCCTTTGAGCTCAAACAGCTCCACATGGTCGAGGATCGCGCCTTCGGACAGCCTTCTGAGCGAGCCGCGGATATCCTTTAGCTGACACAGCACGAGCATGATCTTTTCGTAAAGCGCGCCGAGCGCGTCGGATGCGTTTGCCGCGCGTTCCGTATTGCAAAGCTCCGTTTCCAGCGCGGCGCGCTCGTCCGGGGCGTAAAAACGGAGCTTTCGCACGCGTTCCGCGCCGAACGGACTGCACGGATGCAGCGTTTCCAGTACGTATTGAAGACCGATCTTTACGGAATCGTCAAAGCCGATCGAGATCATAAAAGCGCCTCCTTCACATTGATGACCGGTACGTCGACCGCGGCCTGCATGGCTTTTCGGAACGCCTCGGCGTCGAACGTCCAGCCGTAGGCGGAAACTGGATTGACCGTCACGCAAAGCGTTTTCGCCGCTTCGACGGTTTCCAGGGATACGTTTCGGATCGTAAATTTGTCGAGCGTGTCGGGCGACAGGAGTACCCTGCTCGGGTCCTTTACGACAAGCCGCGCGTTGCGGAGCACACCGTTTTTTAACAGCGGTACGACCGCGGCGTCGGTCAGCGCGCCGGGGATCAGCGCTTCGCGGGATTCTTTCAGCAGTTCCGAAAGAGGCAGTTCGCTTTCCTCAGGGACGGTCTCCGCTTTTTTGAGGTTCATGACGCGGAAGACGTTCGCGGTGTCGCTTACGACCTTTTCCATCCGCCGGTCATAGCTTGCGCCGGTACAGAGGATCACGCCCTCTGCGACCGCCCGCGCGCCGAGCGATTTTCTGCCGAGCGCGCCGTCGATGATCGTCTGTTCTGCGCCGAACGAAAAGAACAGGTCGGATACGGTTTTCAGCTGCGATGTGATCGACGGTCCCGCAAGCTGCACGTTTCCGGCGCTTCTTGCGCGGACGAGCACGACCTCGCCCAAAGGCGTCGGGACGCCGGTTGTATACAGGATCTCCTGCGTGACGTCACAGAGGGAAAGCATGTCCTTTGCGGTCGCGAACAGCGTGCCCTCCGGAACGAAGATGCCGGGCTTTTCCGTATCGGTCACAACGTCCGTGGATTCGCCGTCCCGCCCGATCGAGGTAAGCCCCAAAACACGCCCGCGCGATTCCCGCAAAATGCGGTTCAGCACGGTCGTTTTGCCCGCGTTTTTGCACATGCCGACGATGGAAAGGGTCGTCGTTTGTCCGATTATTCCCGATAGTTTCATGCGGTTGATCCAACCTTTGCTTTTCCGATGCACTTATGCGCGGATCATGCGGGATCGCCGATCCGTTCGATCGTCCACGCGCCGTCCGCACGGACCGCAAAGAACGCTGCGCTTCCATGCGGAACGGTCACGGCGCATTCGGTGCTTGAGGCGCCCTGTTCATGGACGAGCAACGTTTCTCCATCCGTTGTGTAAAGCCATACCGCGAAAGCGTCTTTTCCGGCGTGGGTGATTCGCAAGGTCCCGGAGGTCAGCAGACACAGATCCGTAACGGCGTCCCCGCTGCCGGAGATCGCGGCGTCTGTCATCATGTCCAGCTGTTCTACGGTCAGAGACCAGTCGCCTTTGGAAAAGACTTCGAATGTAAACGGCGCTTTGCCAAACAGCAGAACGCTTCCGTCATAGCTTCCGCACCTGCAGACGAGCAGGTCCGCTTTTCCGTCTGCATCGTACACCCACACGGTGAAATCGGTATCCGCGCGGTGGATCAAGTGTATGCGGCAGATCGCGCCGTCGGTCTGTACATTCTGAAGGACGGCGTTTCCGGTTCCCCTGTACGGATCGTAAACAGTATAGCCGCATTCCGTGCAGACGTCGTTTTTGATCCGGTGTCCCAAAGCGCTTCCTTCGGTCAGCCCGCAGCGGCGGCAGGTCTTCGGCAGTATGCAGTTCGCATCCATCCAATCGTGACCGAGCGGTTCCGACGTCTTTCCGCAGCGCGCGCATACGCCGGACGACGTGCAGCTCGCATGAAAATCGGAATCCACGGCCTCCCGGCGCTC
>CAMYWS010000158.1 GCA_947302865.1 uncultured Clostridia bacterium | reverse complement strand
CGCACAAGCGCGAGATCAACACGGTCTTCCAGAAGTACGCGCTGTTCCCGCACCTGAACGTGCACGACAACATCGCGTTCGGTCTGAAAATCAAAAAGACGCCGAAGCCCGTCATCGAGGAGAAGGTCGAGAAGATGCTGAAGCTCGTCAATCTCGAGGGCTACGGCAGACGCTGGATCGACCAGCTTTCCGGCGGTCAGCAGCAGCGCGTCGCGATCGCACGCGCGCTCGTCAACGAGCCGAAGGTGCTTCTTCTGGACGAACCGCTGGGCGCGCTGGATCTGAAGCTCCGGCAGGAGATGCAGGTGGAATTGAAGCGCATGCAGCGGCAGCTCGGCATCACGTTCATCTACGTCACGCACGACCAGGAAGAGGCGCTGACGATGTCCGACACGATCGTCGTCATGAAGGACGGCGTCATCCAGCAGATCGGCAAGCCGACCGACATCTACAACGAGCCGAAGAATCCGTTCGTCGCGGACTTCATCGGCGAGAGCAACATCGTCCCGGGCCTTATGCTCGAGGACTACAAGGTCCGGATGAACGGCGTCGTGTACCGCTGTGTGGACGCGGGCTTCGGCAAAAACGTCGAGGTCGACGCGGTCGTGCGTCCGGAGGATATCGACATTGTTCCGCCCGAAAAATCAAAGGTCTCCGGCACGGTCGCATCGGTCGTGTTCATGGGCGTGCACTATGAGATCTGTGTGGACTGCGGCGGTTACGAATGGGTCGTGCATACCACGGACTTCGCGCCGGTGGGACAGCGGGTAGGCATCCAGATCCTGCCGGACGCGATCCACATCATGAAGAAGACCCGCGCGAACAATATCTTCGACGCCGAGACCTGGCCGAGCGAGAACGCGATCTACATCGACGACGTGGCGTTCCCGTGCGAAGGACTGGAAGGCTACGAGAACAAGGAGATCGCCATCGTGCGCATCGCGCCCGAAAACGTGCGGCTCGTCGCTCCGCAGGACGCAAAGCTCACCGGCACGGTCAAGGCGTGCATGTTCCTCGGCACGCACTACGAGATCACGGTCTCCTGCGAGGAGAACGACTGGATCGCGCAGTCCGACGACTTTATGGAGGACGGCGCGGAGGTCGGCATCCTGGTCGATCCCGACAAGATGGAGCTGACCAGGAAGGATGACGAGGAAACCGAAGAGACCGAAAAGACCGAAACCGTTACGCGCGAAGAATAAGAGGACGGGGACATGAAGCGAAAATACTTTGCTTATCCGTATATCGTATGGATGATCCTGTTCATCGTTGTGCCGATGATCTTCATCTTCTATTACGCGTTCAATGTGAACGGGACATGGACGTTCCGAAAGTGCTGGGAAACGCTGACGGATGTTCAGAAATGGCGCGTTCTGCTTGTAAGCGTGGAGATCGCGCTCGGCACGACGGCGATCTGTCTTTTGCTCGGGTATCCGATCGCCTATATCCTTGCGAATATGAAAAAGTCGGTCGCAGGGTTTATTTCGGTGCTGTTCTTTGTACCGATGTGGATGAATTTCGTGCTGCGCACTTACGCGTGGCGTGCGATCCTCGAATATGCGCTTCCGGATATGCTGGGGTTCAAAACGACGCTGACCGGCACGGTCGGGGCGGTGCTGATGGTGCTGGTGTACGACTTCCTGCCGTTTATGGTAATGCCGCTCTATAACACGCTCAGTAAGCTCGACAAAAGCCTTCTGGAAGCGTCGCGGGACCTCGGCGCCGACGGTGCGCAGACGTTTTTCCGCGTTGTGCTGCCGCTTTCGGTGCCGGGCATCGTTTCCGGCATCACGATGGTATTCGTTCCGGCGATCACGGCGTTTACCGTTCCGGCGCTGATCGGCAACGGCAACTATAATCTTTACGGAAACGAGATCGAACAGGCGTTCAAGGTGCTTGCGGGAAAAGGCGACTATTCCGTCGGTTCCACGCTGTCGATCATTCTGCTGGTTTTCGTGCTGATCAGTACCGCGATCATGAACCACTTCGACAAGGATAAGGAAGGAGGGAGCATCCTGTGAAGAAACTCGGCCGTTCCCTCAAATACGTGTATCTCGGCTTTATGCTGCTGTTCCTGTACCTTCCGATCATCTACCTGATCGTGTTCTCGTTCAACGATTTCTCGGTCGGCTCCGGCAGGCGCATTTCCTATTCAAACCTCGGACGCTGGAACGGCTTTACGTTCGCAAACTACGGCACGGTCTTTTCCGGAGACGCAGGCAGATCACTGCTGCTGACGCTCGAGATCGCGTTTGCCTCGAGCATCATTGCAACGGTAATCGGCACGGCTGCGGCGATCGGGATCAACTCGATGCGCAAACGTCCCCGCAATATCGTGGTCAATGTGTCGCAGCTTCCGATGGTCAACCCGGATCTCGTGACCGGTATCACGTTCATGATGCTGTTTGCGTTCGTGAACGGAATCCTCGGCAGGATCGGCGCTCAGGTCGGCGATTTTGTCAAGCTTCTGATCGCGCACATCTCGTTCAGCATTCCGTATGTGATCTTCTCGGTGCTGCCGCGGCTCAAGCAAAGCTCGGATCTTCTTTATGAAGCGGCGCTGGACCTCGGCTGTTCGCCGATTCAGGCGCTCTTAAAGGCGGTCATCCCGGACATCATGCCGGGTATCAGCTCCGGCTTTATCATGGCGCTCAC
The DNA here is from genome assembly GCA_947302865.1 of uncultured Clostridia bacterium. The sequence continues at coordinate 1,578 of CAMYWS010000158.1, read as the reverse complement.
CATGTCGCTGGACGACTTTGTGGTCAGTTACTTCGTTGCGGACCGCATTCAGCCGCTGTCCGTTTATATTTATTCGAACACGGCGCACGGCGCAAAGGGCGTCAATCCCGCGCTTGCAACGATCATCTTTATTCCGCTTGTATCCCTGCTGCTGATCGTCAATCTGCGGCGTCTTGCAAAAGAGCGGGAGTATGAGATCCAGAATAAAAAAGTCAAAATGAAGAAATAACAAACGTGAAAGGGGAAACCAAATGAAAAAAGTCCTGAGTCTTGTTCTGGCATTGATCCTTCTTGCGGCATTCGCCGCCTGCAAATCGACCGTCGAAGTGGATGAAAACACCTTCGCGGACGGCGATCAGTACGAGCATATCGGCGGCGAGCTGAACGTACTGAACTGGGGTGAATACATTGACGAAGAACTGATCGCGCTTTTCGAACAGGAGACCGGCGTAAAGGTCAACTATATCGAAATGACCAGCAATGAAGAAATGCTGATCAAGCTTCGTTCGTCCGACAGCCCGTATGATCTGTGCTTCCCGTCGGATTACATCATCGAGCAAATGATCCGTGAGGACATGCTGCAGCCGCTGGATTATTCGAAGATCCCGAACGCCAAGAACATTGACCCGAAGATGACCGAGATCACAAACATCTTTGATCCGGGCAACAAGTATTCGCTTCCGTATATGTGGGGCACGGTCGGCATTCTGTACAATACCACGATGGTCGATGAACCGGTCACGAGCTGGGGCATCCTTTGGGACGAAAAGTATGCGGGACAGATCTATATGTATGACAGCCTTCGCGACTCCATCGGCATTACGCTGAAGTACCTCGGCTACGAGATGAATACCCGCAGCGAGGAAGAAGTTGCCGCCGCGCGCGACAAGCTGATCGAACAGGCGCCTTTGAGAAAGGGCTGGGGCACCGACGATCTCCGCGCAACCATGGAAAACGGCAAGGCGGCAATGTGCGTGATCTACTCCGGCGACGCATTCTGCAGCATGGACGCGGTGGAGGATCTTGCGTATGCCGTTCCCGATGAGGGCAGCAACGTCTGGTTCGACAACGTCATCATTCCGAAGACGGCAAAGAACATCGAAGCGGCGCATGCGTTCATCAACTTCCTGAACGACGGCAACATCGCGGCGCGCAACACCGAATACATCTATTATTCGACGCCGAACAAGGCGGCGATGGAGCGTCTTGACACGTACTTCACCGAGAACGAAACCTACAATCCTCCGCAGGAGGTGCTCGACCGCTGTGAAATCTTCCATGACCTCGGCGATTTCACCGATGTGTTCACCAAGGCATGGAGCGCGATCAAGTCCGCAAACTGAGGAGGACCTATGGAACAATTGAAAAAAACGCTGCGTGATCTGATGTCGATCGACAGCACGACGGGCTTCTTCGTGGAAATGGACGAATATCTGCTCGCGGAAGCGAAGCGGATGGGCATTTCCGCCGTACAGCTCAATAAGGGCGGCGTACGGTTTGACCTCGGCGGCGAGGGCAACCCCGTCACGATCGCCGCGCATGTCGACGCGATCGGGCTGATGGTGAAAAGAATCAACG
>CAMYWS010000157.1 GCA_947302865.1 uncultured Clostridia bacterium | reverse complement strand
CGGTCCGACCAGTTGGAGAACGGCATCTCAAGAAGCAGGATATTCGTTCCCATCAGGCAGAGGTCCTCGATATGCGGCAGCCGGTCGATCCCTTCGAAGGCCAGCACCTCAGCGCCGAGAACGACCTTCGGACCGCCCTCCTCCAGATTTGCCTTGAGCTCCAGCCAGCTGCGGGCACGGCTTTCCAGGAACGATTCGACGCTGACCTGCTGACCGTAGAAGTGCGAGGTCGCGCAGATCACGTCAACGCCGCTTTCCTTTGCGAGCCGGATCTGTTCGAGCGAGTTTTCGAGATCCTTGCTGCCGTGATCGAGTCCGGGAAGGATGTGCGCGTGGAAATCGATCTCCTTCGCCGCGCTTTTTTTCACGGGTCTGCGGGTCGAAGCGGATCTGGTTTGCGTTCCGGTATCCGGCTTGCTGCCGTATTGGTAGCCGTATTTATAACCGTACTTGTAGCCGTATTTATAGCCGTACTTGTAGCCGTATTTGTAGCCGTATTTGCCGCCCTGCTTGAGATTCAGGTCGTTGATGACGACGCCGCAGATCCGGCTGCCGGCGCTCTGCAGGACACTCTCTGCTTCTGCAAGGTCGCGCTGCTTCGTCTTGGCGGAACGGATCACGAGGACCATGCCGTCAACCACGCGCGATACGATCTGCGCGTCCGCGACCTCGTTGGTCGGCGGCGTGTCGATGATGATGTAGTTGTACTGTCTGCGGAAGCGCTCAATCGCGTTCTGGAACGCGGCGGACGCCAGCATCTCCGACGGATTCGGCGGGATCTTGCCGCACGCGATGATCGACAGCGGCAGGCCTTCCACGCCGTAGACGTCACAGACGTCGACCTTGGCGATCAGGTCGCTCAGGCCGTTCTTGGTATGGATGTGCCAGAGGCGCGCAACGTTCGGCTTACGCATATCGCAGTCGATGAGAAGCGTCTTTTTGCCGAGCATCGCAAACGAGACCGCAATGTTCGATGCGGTCAGACTCTTGCCCTCGGAAGGATTCGCGCTCGTGACGCCGAACACCTTGCAGCCGCGGTCGTCCATCGACGCGACGCTGTACATCAGGTTCGTACGAAGCTGTACATATGCTTCGCGGATCGCGAAAGCGCTGGTATCCGTCAGGATCTTCCTGCGGTTTTCCCGGATCAGCGCGCGTTCTTCCTGTTTGCGGTCCTTTTCGGTACGTTTGATCGTGATCTTCTTACTCATTGATGATTTCCTCCCGGAGCGAAACTTCCCACGGCGTCGTTTCTTCGGCGCCGACGACGATCATCGGTACCGTTCCGATCACCGGACAGCGGCTGACCTTCTGTACCTCTTCCGAGGTATAGATCGTCGTGTCCAGATATGCCCGCAGCAGGAAATATACCGCCGCGAGGATAAGACCGGCCGCAAACCCGATCACGATGTTCCTCGTGAGATTCGGGCTGGACGGACCGTTCGGTACGGTTGCATAATCCACGATCTCAACGCCGCCCGCCTTCGTGATGCGGACGATCTGTTCCGGAACATACTTCGCGAACGTATTGGCAATGTCCGCCGAAAGCTTCGGATCACGGGTCGTGACGCTGATCTTGATCAGCTTTGTTCCGTCCGGAACGGAAACGGACGCCACCCCCGACAGAGTCGAGCTCTGAATGTTCCATTCGGCATATTCCGGATGCTCTGCGTTGAAGCGGTCCGCAACCACGTCCAACACAGAATTGCTTTTAACGATGACCTGATAGGTTTTTATAAGGTTGTCTGCTGCTACCAGTTCGCTGCTGGTGATCGACCCCGTCTGTCCCTGCTCCGCCGTCGTATAGACATACAAGGACGCTGCGGCCGTGTATTTCTTTTTGATGAAGAAATGCGTGATCAATCCGACAGCCATCGCGACGATGACGCCCGCGAGCAGAATGTAGATCCATTTCGAAAGCAATATCTGAAAGACGTCCCCGAGATTGATTTCGACTTCGTTGTTATCCCTTCTCACCTGTTCCAAAGCTGTTTATCCTTTCTGATAATGTCTTAAACCCGACGCGCCGCCGCTCATTCAGCGCGCCTTGCAATTCGTTTTTCGCAAATTTCCGTGCGAATCTGCTAAATTTTACGGTTCATGGCATAATCTGGACATAATACCGCATAATATTAGACGGTATCATTATACACATAACTCTGTCCTGCGTCAATACACGGCAGAATATATTCATCTGCCGTTTCAAAAGACTGCGTTCGCTTCAGCCGCGATCGTCCCGTCATTGGATGATATGTCTTTTACGCTATTTCGTCAATCGGTTCCTCAGTATTCGTCATTTTGTTATCTGTTTCGACAAACAAACCGGCAGTCCGTATGCTGCCGGTCGAATGGACGAGATGAAAATGTCAGGATCGTTCCGCCTGTTCCGAAGACTGGTGCAGCACGTCGAGATCCGCGTTGCCTTCGATATATTCGATCGTGCACCAGATGTTCCGGAAGATCGCGTCGCCGTCGCCGAGCGCGATCTGTACCGTTTTGCGGCTTTTGTTGACCTTCAGGACCTTTGCCTCCATGCCGACGAGCGGTCCGCCGACGAACGCGATCTTTGTACCGACCTTGACGACCTGCGACACGTCGATCATGCCCTCGTAGCGCCGGAGCCATTGCACGAACGCAAGATCGTCCCCGTGCAGCGCCGGGCTCCCGTCCTCGTAGCGCAGGACCTTCAGCACGCCGGAGCAGCGGCGGATCGTGTCCCAGTCCGGCTCCTCCTCCGCGTCGAAAAACACATAGCCCGGCAGCAGCCGCGCCTTCGTTTTCCGAAGTCCCTTCTCATCCGGCTTGTTCCGCACCGCAAGCGGCGAGAACGCGTCGTATCCGCCGTGCGTGAGAAGGTCGATGACAAGTCCCTCCTGTCCGCTTTTGCAGAACAGGCAATAGCTTTCCATCCTTTCTCCCCCTTCCCCTGCGGCGTTTTTCGGTGCTCCCATTATAGAGACCGCGGCTTTCGTTGTCAAGGACGCCGCCCGTTTTTTCTCTTGCTACGCCCGATGATCTGTTATATAATAGATAAAAAGCGGCACGAACCTGCCGCCGCAGGGAAAGGAAGCGCTTATGATTCTTGTCAAGAAGATCCGGATCCCCGATTTTCCGACCGTAAAGCCGCGCCGTCTGTACGTCTGTCTTCCGAAAGACTATGAAAAAAGTGAACGGCGCTATCCCGTCGTCTATATGTTCGACGGGCACAACGTGTTCTACGACAGCCACGCCACCTACGGCAAGAGCTGGGGATTCCGGGAATATCTCAGGAAAACAAAGCTCCCGGTGATCCTTGTCGCGGTCGCATGCAATCCGGAGGGATTCAGAAGACTTTCCGAATACAGTCCGTGGGATTTTTCCGCGCCGCGTCCGGTCGGCAATGTGACCGGGCTCGGAAAGGTCACGATGGACTGGCTCACGACCGCATTGAAGCCGGAGATCGACATGGAATACCGTACGCTCTCCGGCCGTGAGCACACGATGATCGCCGGCAGTTCGATGGGCGGACTGATGTCGCTCTATGCCGTCGTGGCGTACAATCACGTCTTTTCGCGCGCGGCGGCGCTCTCGCCGAGTCTGTGGATCTCCCCCTCGAAGGTGAAGGAGCTGATCCGCTCGCATCCGCTTTCGGATCCCACGCGGATCTACCTCGACATGGGTACCGGCGAGATCGAACCGGGGCGCCGCACGCGTTCCGGCATTTTTGAAACCGCGAGGGATCTGTCCCGGATGGGCGCGGACGTTTCCGCAAACGTCATCCCCGGCGCGATGCACTGCGAAGCCGCGTGGGAGAAGCGTATCCCCGATTTTATGAAATATCTCTGTGACGGGTCGTTTCAGCATGAATCCATTTGAAAGAACTTACAGGATCGCATATTCCGATACCGACATCAAAAGGCGGCTGCGGCTGTCGCGGCTGTTTACGCTTCTGCAGGAAGCGGCGACCGACCACGCCGCTATCCTCGGCGCGGGACGCGAGAAAACGCTGGACCGCGGGATCCTCTGGATCGTGACGCTGCAGCAGGCGAACGTTCTCCGCATGCCCGTCTACGACGAGCCCGTGCGGATCGTCACCTGGCCCGGAAAGCCGAGACATCTGCTGCTCCCGCGTTTTTACCGCGTCACGGACGAGCAGGGAAACACGCTGATCGAGGCAAGCTCCCTCTGGGCGCTGATGGACGCCGAAACGCGAAAAGCGGTCTTCCCCGAGCAGTGCGGGATCGCCGTGCCCGGCATGC
>CAMYWS010000156.1 GCA_947302865.1 uncultured Clostridia bacterium | reverse complement strand
TAGGCATGGCCGTTCTGTACGCGCTCTCCGTGTTCACCAACTTCCTGCTGAACCGTCTGATGCTCTCCTGTTCCGCGCGCGTCATGTGCGCGCTGCGCAAGGATATGTTCGAGAAGATGCAACAGCTGCCGATCTCGTTCTTCGACGCGCGCACGCACGGCGAACTGATGAGCTACTACACCAACGACACCGAGGCGGTCAACGAGCTTCTGCACCATTCGATCACGCAGATCCTGATCTCGGTCTCCTCGCTGGCGTTCGTCTTCGGGCTGATGGCGAAGCTGTCGGTCTCGATCGTGTTCATCATGATCTGCATGGGCATATGCGTCTTCTGCGTCATGCGCGCCGTCACGCGCCGGAGCCGCAGAAACTTCATCAAACAGCAGCGCGAGCTCGCGGCGGTCAACGGCTACATCGAGGAGATGATGGAGGGGCAGAAGGTCGTCAAGGTCTTCACGCACGAGGAAACGGCAAAAGCCGGCTTCAAGGTGCATAACGACGAGCTCTGCAAGGTCGCGACGGACGCGAACACCTACGCGAGCATCGTAGGACCGCTGATGAACAACATCAGTCATATCTTCTATGCCATCACCTGCACCGTGGGCGTCCTGCTTGCGGCGCCGGTCCCGGGAGAGGATTTTCTGCTTGCAAACACCTGGTTTGCCTCGCATCAGACATTCCTGGTCGAGGGAAGCGCGCTGGTCGCGTCGCTGCAGTTTGTCCGGCAGGTATCTAACCGCATCTCCCAGATCTCGCAGCAGTTCAACTCGATCCTTCTCGCGCTTGCGGGCGCGGAGCGCATCTTTGCGCTGATCGACATGCCCGCCGAGGTCGATGAGGGTACGGTCACGCTCGTCCGCGTCGAGGAGACGGACGAAGGACTCAAAGAGACCGACCGCCGCACCGGGCACTGGGCGTGGAAGCGCGACGGCGAACTGATCCCGCTGCGCGGCGAGGTGATCTTCGACAACGTCGATTTCAGTTACGACGGCAAAAAGCAGGTGCTGACCGACGTTTCGCTGTACGCGAACCCGGGACAGAAGATCGCGTTCGTCGGTTCCACCGGCGCGGGCAAAACGACGATCACGAACCTCATCAACCGCTTTTACGACATCGCGGACGGCACGATCACCTACGACGGCATCCCCGTGCGCGAGATCAAAAAGAGCGCATTAAGGTCCTCACTCGGCATGGTTTTGCAGGATACGCACCTCTTCTCCGGCACGGTCATGGAAAACATCCGCTACGGGCGTTTGGACGCGACCGACGAGGAGTGCATCAAAGCCGCGAAGATCGCAAACGCGGACTTCTTTATCACGCACCTGCCGGACGGCTACAACACGCAGCTCGTCGCCGACGGCGCGAACCTCTCGCAGGGACAGCGGCAGCTCATTGCGATCGCGCGCGCCGCGGTCAGTGATCCGCCGGTACTGATCCTCGACGAGGCGACAAGCTCCATCGACACCCGTACCGAGAAGCACATCGAAAAGGGCATGGACGCGCTGATGCACGGACGCACGGTGTTCGTCATCGCGCACCGTCTTTCGACGGTCCGCAACAGCGACTGCATCATGGTTCTCGAAAACGGCCGCATCATCGAGCGCGGCGACCACGACGCGCTGCTTGCCCAGCGCGGGAAATATTACGAGCTCTGCACGGGCACAAGTGAATTAAGTTAAACCAAAGAGGACGGGCGACCGTCCTCTTTGCTTCGCAGTGATGTTTGCGCTTCGCACAAGTGATGTGCGCTTACGCGCATGATGTTTGCATTGCAAGTGATGTGTGCGGCTTTGCGCACGTTCAGGAAGATTCTCCTCCGGAGAATCGGATGAATCATGCCTCCCTTGTGTAAAGGGAGGTGTCACGAAGCAGCTTTGCTGCAAGTGACGGAGGGATTGTCGAATCCTTACGGAATGGCGATTATTTACACCCATAACACAAATATTACGCAACCGCATGGTAAAATATGGTCGAAAGAGAGGGGAATACCATGAAAAAAGCAATTCTGCTTCTGCTCGCCGCGCTTTTGCTGTGCGGCTTGTTTGCGTGCAAGCCGGTCATTCCGACAGAGGAAAACGAAGCGTCGACCGCGCCGTCGGAACCCGCTGCGACGGAAGTACCCGCGTTTTCGGAAAGCGACGCGCGGCCGCTGTCGTTTGAGACGGACAAAAACACCGGCTGGGAATACAACGAACCGACCGGCATATGGTTTCGTCCGGATCATTATCATCTGTTGATCTACGGAGACGGGACCGCATATCTGTTCACGCCGAACGGAGTGTTTGCGCTGACGGAGAACAGCGAGACGTTCTCTTTGGAAACAAGGCTGTTCCGAACCCGGGACGATACGGAGCCCGCGCTGACGCTTCCGGCGGGGGAGGTGCGGCTTTCTACCGACGGCGCGGCGGTGAAAATCGAGATCGTGTCGGATCCGATCGGCGTTCTGGCGTACGACGGGCTGGACGGCAAGGTCCTGAAAAAACAGGATCTTGAACCCGGCGAAACGCGATCGGAGGTCAATTGGTTTTATGTGCCGATGGAACCCGGTACCGAGTGGGTTGGCAATTATGATCTGGGTGAACGTCATTACGCATGGCTGAACATGGCAATCGGTGAAAACTGTGAAATAACCGGCACGCTGCGCTTTCCGGACGGAACGGAACGACCGTGCATGCTGGTCGGCAACGACGACGGCTATGCGCTGATCGACGCAAGCGGAGAGACGCCCGAACTGCTGTTTTACGGCATAAAAGCGGTCGACTGGGAGAAGTACCGTGCGGCGCGATACGAGCTGGTAGAGTTCCCTCTCGACACGGTCTGCGATCCGTTCGGGCTGTGCGCCGTCGACCCGTTCAGCATTGGACGGCGTGACTGGCACGATCAAGAAGACGAGTGGCTGACATATATGCTCGGTGTAAACCTCGACACGGTCATTCTTTCGATGATCCGCGACGGCTGGACGGACAGGACGCCGGAGATCGAAACGCTCCATCCGCTGTTTCTGGACTTCTTTGCATGGCTTACCAAGGACGGACAGACGCTTGTGATCCACTATGAGCTGGATTTCAGTACGCCGTATGCGGTCAGCGAAGCATATGCGGACGCGTTCGTGCTGTACGGCGCGGACGGCGCGGTGCTGAAATGGAGCGGCGCAAAGCCGATCGATCATGCGATGGCCGACGGCTACCGCCTGGAGAAGGATGTGTACTTCTACCAACTGACGGGAGGAACCGGCGCGATGATCACCGGTGAGGATGAGGACGCGTACTTCCTCGACGACGGACGGATCGCGATCGAAACCATGCCGCACGAGGGCGGCGACGGCGACGAGGACTTCAAAATCATCAAGGTGATTCCGTAACGCGCGGTATTCCGGCGGAGAACGGCGGCGCGTCTAATCGCGTCCGATACGTTCTGCAGACTGTTTGGCACGAAAACAGGGATGAGGACGACGAGTTTCATATCTATCGGATCATTCCGTAAATACCCGAAAACAAAACAGGACGGTTTTTGCCGTCCTGTTTTTGCGTGAAACGATTTGCACCTCAAAAGTCTTCCTGCTGACGTTACCCTCAATGTGTCATCCTGAGAAGGCGGAACGCCGACGAAGGATCTTTGCCCGATTGCTGACCGGGTCCGGCATTGGTTCGCGTCCCAAAGCCTTCCCCCGGAGTGGGGAAGGTGTCAGCCGCAAGGCTGACGGATGAGGGGACCCGATCCGGGATTCTCCGGCAGGAGAATCTTCCTGAACGTTCCCGAAGGGAACATATCACACGCCGAAGGCGTATATCACATCCCGAAGGGATATATCACGTTCCGCATCTGCGGAACATATCACTGCGCCGCCGGCGCAAAAGCAGCGTCACCGGCGCATCAGAACCGTTCCCTGATCATTTCAAGCAGGGCGTCCCTGTCCACGCCGAGGGATTTGGCGTCGGATACGAGCGCGTCGACGGCGGCGGAAAGCCGTTCGTCCACCTTGGTTTGCCGATGCGTGTCGTTCAAGGGCGCGACAAAGCAGCCGCTGCCCGCGCGCGTCAGAAGGTATCCGTCGCGTTCGAGCATTTCCCACGCGCCGCGCACCGTAATCATGGAAACGCCGAGCTCCTTCGATACCGTTCGGATCGGCGGCAGCGGGGTATAGGGCGCAAGCGCGCCCGAGAGCACCTCGCTTGCGATCTGCTCGTAAAGCTGCCGGTAGATCGGCGTTTTATCGTTCGGGTTGACGGACAGGTTCATGCGACGCTGACCTTTTCGTAGCGTTTCAC
>CAMYWS010000155.1 GCA_947302865.1 uncultured Clostridia bacterium | reverse complement strand
TGGCAAAGTGCCGCGAGAGCGCGAAAAAGCTCTGGGCGGCGGTCAACGCATAAAAAGGAGGCAACTATGTCCGACAGAATGACGCCGATCCCGTTTGGGGAGCTGATGGAATGGGTACTTGCCGAGTATCAGACCGGCAGCGTGTTCGGGGTAAAGCGCCCCTATAAACCTGTGCCGGGAAAACTGCTTTCGATCTTCGGCGAAACGCTCGAAACGCCGTTCGGCCCCGCCGCGGGTCCGAACACGCAGCTGACGCAGAATATCCTCGCCGCGTATTACGGCGGCGCGCGTTTCTTCGAACTCAAGACCGTGCAGATCATGGACGGCGACGAGCTTGCCGCGTGCATCGGAAAGCCCTGCATCGTCGCAAAGGACGAGTGCTACAACTGCGAGTGGTCGACCGAGCTCACCGTGCCGGAAGCGCTTTGTGAATACGTCAAGGCGTGGTTCATGCTGAAGCTGTTTACGAAGGAATTCGGCTGGGGCGATCCGAACGGGTTCGTCTTCAACATGAGCGTCGGCTACGATTTTGCGGGCGTCACGTCCCCGAAGATCGACGCGTTCATTGAAGGACTCAAGGACGCAAAAACCACCGCGATCTGGAACGAGTGCATGGAATGGACGAAGGCGAATCTTTCGCGCTTCCATAACGTCGACGAGGCGTATCTTGCCGGGATCAACCCGCACGTGTGCACCTCGATCACGCTTTCCACGCTGCACGGCTGCCCGCCGCAGGAGATCGAAAAGATCGCAAGCTATCTCATCGACGTGAAGCATCTGCACACGTTCGTGAAGTGCAATCCGACGATCCTCGGCTACGCTTACGCGCGCAAAACGCTTGACGAGCTCGGCTTCGACTATATCGTGTTCGACGAGCATCACTTCAACGAAGATCTGCAGTATAAGGACGCGGTGCCGATGTTCAGACGCCTGCTTGCGCTCGCGGCGAAAAACGGCGTGACCTTCGGACTTAAGCTTTCCAACACCTTCCCGGTCGACGTGACGCGCGGCGAGCTTCCGAGCAATGAAATGTACATGTCCGGGCGTTCGCTGTATCCGCTGACCATCGAGATGGCGAAGCGCATGAGCGAGGAATTCGACGGCAAGCTCCGTCTGTCCTTCTCGGGCGGGATCGACGCGTTCAATATCGCGCCGCTCTTTGAAGCGGGCATCTGGCCGATCACGCTCGCCACGACGATCCTGAAACCCGGCGGCTATCAGAGACTTCGGCAGCTCGGCGAAATCTGCGGCGCATTGGCTTACGAGCCGTTTACCGGCGTAAAGGTCGGGAAGGTCGCGCTGCTGAGTCGTCAGGCGCGCGCGTCCGTGCGCAACACGAAGCCCGTGAAGCCGCAGTCGGAACGCAAGCTTACGGACAAGGTCCCGCTGTTCGACTGCTTCACCGCGCCGTGCACGCACGGCTGCCCGATCCGGCAGGACATCCCGCAGTATATCGAAATGGTCGGCAAGGGAAACTATGACGGGGCGCTGAAGCTCATTGTCGAAAAGAATCCGCTGCCGTTCATCACCGGCACGATCTGCCCGCACCACTGCGCCGACAAGTGCACGAGACATTTTTACGAGGAATCCGTCCGCATCCGCAGGGCGAAGCTGACCGCGGCGCAGAACGGCCTTCCCGCGCTGCTGAACGGGCTGAAACCCATGGAGCCGAACGGCAAAAAGATCGCCGTGATCGGCGGCGGTCCCGCGGGAATGGCGGCGGCGTTCTTCCTGAGCCGTCAGGGCGCGGCGGTGACGCTGTTTGAAAAGCGCGAAAAGCTCGGCGGCATCGTGCGGTATGTCATTCCGGAATTCCGTATCGGGGCGGAAGCCGTTGACAATGACGAAAAGATCCTGCGCGCCATGGGCGTCGAGGTTCGTACAAACACGTCTGCGCCGAACGCGGACGCGCTGTTTGCTGCGGGCTATACCGATCTGGTTTATGCGGTCGGCGCATGGGCGGCAGGCAAAATGCGCCTTGAAAAGGGCGAGGCGATGAACGTCATCCGCTTCCTCGAAGAGAGCAAAGCGGGCACGCTTACCGATCTCGGTGAAAACGTGATCGTCATCGGCGGCGGCAACACCGCAATGGACGCCGCGCGCGCGGCAAAGCGCGAAAAGGGCGTGAAGAACGTGCGGCTCGTCTACCGCCGCACCGCGAAATATATGCCTGCGGACGAGGAGGAGCTGGAACTGGCGAAGGAGGACGGCGTGGAGTTCTGTGAGCTTTTGGCGCCGGTCGCGTTTGAAAACGGAACGCTTCTCTGCAATGTGATGAAGCTCGGCGAACCGGATGCAAGCGGCAGACGATCCCCGGTCGAAACGGGCGAAACCGTCACGCTTCCGTGCGACACGCTGATCGCGGCGGTCGGCGAGAAGATCGAAACCGCGCTGTTTGCCGAAAACGGCATCGCGCTTACCGAGCGCGGCAAGGTCAGGACAAACGCGAACCTCGAGACGAACCGCGAACACGTTTATGTGATCGGCGACTGCAACCGCGGTCCCGCGACCGTCGTGGAAGGCATCGCGGACGCGCGCACCGTCGCGGACGCGATCGTCGGACCGTATGATTACGAGATCTGCGCCTGCGAGCAGACGACCGGGGAAGCGTGCTTCGAAAAGCACGGTATCCTGAAGGATTATGAGCAGGCGGAAAAGGAGCGCGAACGCTGCCTGAACTGCGGAACGGTGTGCGAATGCTGCGTGCAGGTCTGCCCGAACCGCGCAAACGTCGCGATCCGTGTGCCCGGCAAAGAAAAGCCGCAGATCCTGCACGTCGACCGGATGTGCAACGAGTGCGGCAACTGCCTCGTGTTCTGCCCGTACGATTCGAAGCCGTATAAGGAAAAGTTCACACTGTTCGCGACCGAAACCGAGTTTGACGGTTCGGAGAACAAGGGCTTCCTGCCGGTTTCGGACCGCGTCGTGAAACTTCGTCTTGACGACGTCCGAACGGTCGATCTCGACCGCGACGCGATCGATCCCGACGCGAAGGCGCTGATCGAAACGGTTCTCAAAAACTATCATTACTTGATCGGCTGAATCACCGAAAGGAGTACAATATGGCGACCTTTACGGTCAACGGACGGGTCGTGACCCCGCCGGAAAACAAAAAACTGATCCGCTTTTTAAGGGACGATCTGCACCTTACGAGCGTCAAAAACGGCTGTTCGGAAGGCGCGTGCGGCACGTGCACCGTGCTGATCGACGGGAAAGCCGTCAAAGCATGCGTCCAACAGACCGACCGCATGGAAGGGAAAACGGTCATAACCTGCGAGGGGCTTACCCCGCGTGAGCGCGAGGTCTACGCTTACGCGTTCACCGAGGCAGGCGCGGTGCAGTGCGGCTTCTGTACGCCCGGCATGGTCATGGCGGCAAAGGCATTGATCGACCGCGAGCCGGATCCGTCGCCGTCCGACGTGAAAAACGCGATCCGCATGAATATCTGCCGCTGTACCGGCTATAAAAAGATCGAGGAAGCGATCCTGCTTGCGGCGAAGGTGTTCCGCGAGGGCGAAAAGGTCCCGCACCGGGTCCTGAAGGGCGTCGTGGGCGAAAACCTCGACCGTGTCGACGCGCCCGCAAAGGCGCTCGGCGACGCAAAGTACGCGGACGATCTGTACCTCGACGGCATGCTGTACGGCACGGCAAAGCGCAGCGATTACCCGCGGGCGAGAGTGCTTTCGATCGATACGAGCGCAGCGGAGGCGGCGCCCGGCGTCGTGTGCGTGCTGACGGCAAAGGATATCCCGGGCACGGTCAAGATCGGACACCTGAAGCAGGATTACGACGTGATGATCCCGGAAGGAAAGATCACGCACTTCCTGGGCGACGCGATCGCGCTTGTCGCCGCCGAAACGGACGCGCAGGCGCGCGCCGCAGCGGCGCTCGTCAAAGTTGAATACGAGGAATTACCGCCCGTGCTCGACATGATGGAGGGACTGAAGGGCGGGATCCTTGTTCATGAATCAAACGGCACGAACGTGCTTTCGCACGAGCATCTTGTGCGCGGCAATGCCGATGAGGTCATCAGAAACAGCAAGTACGTCGTGACGCATCATTACAGCACGCCGCCGACGGATCACGCGTTTCTGGAACCCGAATGCGCGGTCGCCGTGCGTGAAGGCGACGGCATGCGCATCTTCTCCGGCGATCAGGGCATCTATCAGACGCGCAAGGAGTGCGCGCAGATGCTGGGACTGCCGCAGGAAAAGGTCCGCGTCACCGCCATGATGGTCGGCGGCGGCTTCGGCGGCAAGGAGGACATGAGCGTGCAGCA
>CAMYWS010000154.1 GCA_947302865.1 uncultured Clostridia bacterium | reverse complement strand
ACGGACGCGGCGATCGAGCTGTATTCGTCCGCCTCAAAGACGATGTTCGGCGAGAACGACGCCTTTTTGAACTTATCGGCAAGCTCGCGGTAGATGACCGCCTCGTGCGAGATCGAAATGAACTGCTCCTTCCTGACATCCGAAAGCGTGACCGACGCGCGTCCCGCGAGCCGATGCTTTGCGGGTACGACAAGAAACAGCTCCTGCTTTTCGACGGGCAGGTATTCGATCGAATCGATCTCCGGCTTGCCCGCGATCAGGAGATCCAGCGAGCCGTTCAGAAGCTGCTCGATGAGTCCGCCCGCCATGCCCTGATGGAAGCGGAACGCGGTCTGCCGGCTGCCGAGGTGCGCATAGAACCGGTCGACGAACGACGGCAGCACCGAAAAGCTGACGGAGTAGATATAGCCGAGATTGATGATCCCCGCGCCGGGCGCCTTGAGCTCCTTCAATCGCTCCTGTCCCTTGCTGAGCTCGGAGAGCGCGCGCTTTGCATACGGCAGAAACTCCGCGCCGTATCGGGTCAGCGCGATCTGCTTGCCCTGCTTTTCAAAGAGCGGCATATTCAGTTCCTTTTCGAGCTTCGAAAGCGCGTAGGAAAGACTCGGCTGCGAAATATAGAGAAGCGCCGCCGCGCGCGTGTAGTGCAGGACCTCCGCGGTCACGCAGAAATACCGAAGCTGCTGAAGCGTCATACCGCTACCTCCCAAAGATGCGCAGAGAGCGTGCGCCACGCATCGAGAAGATAGCCCAGCGCGAGCACGTCAGCCGCGCCGCCGGGTGAGAGATTTTTCCGGATCATTTCATCGTCGAACGCTTCCATCGCCGCGATCCGTTCGCCTTCGGGCAGGCAGGCAATCGTCTTTGCGCGTTCCCGCACAAACCGCAGCCCTTCCTCGCCGCCGCGATGCAGAAGATTCGTATCGGAAAGCACGATCATAACGTCCAGAAGCGCGAGCGCGCCGGGATTGTCGGACGTTTTATGCGCTTCGAGCCGGTCCGCGCAGTACAGCGCGTGAAAGAAGCCGTCCGCCGCTTCGCCGACAGCGCCGCGCGCGCCGTGATCGGAATAGACTTTCGCGCCGTTCGTGTCCCGCGCCGTTTTCGCGTGCAGAAGCCGCTCGTCCGCGTCGGAGCGCGCAAGTGCCGCGGCGTGTCCGACCGCGTCGCCGCCGAACGAAAGCGCCTTGCCCATCCCGTAAAGCAGCAGCCCCATCGAGTAGACCATGCCTTTGTGCGTGTTGACCCCGTTCGTCGCGGCAAACATCGCGCGTTCGGCGTCAAGCCCCGCGGTCTTCAGCGGCGCCATGCCCGCGTCCGAAAGCCCCAGCCGCACGGCGGTCTTAAAAAACGGCACGAGCGACGCCGCGCTTTTCAGAAACAGCGGGACGTCCATGTCCGCATGTGCGCCGTTGCTGCGCGTGTCGACCAGCCCCGGCTTCGGCGTCGTGATGAGCTCGCGTTCGAGCGCAAAGTGCGCCGTATACGCAAGCGTATCGGCAGAGAATTCATTGAGGAGCGCTTCCGTCGCCGCCTTGACTGCATCGAGTCCATGCGCGCGGCTTCGGGCGCAGTCCGCCGCGGGACCGCCGCAGATGAGACATCTGCGCGGGACGGTCCTGCTTAGCTTCACGCCCGCTGCGTTCAGTACGTCGAAATCAAACAGCCTTGCGGCGGGGAAGGCGTCCTCGATGCGTTCGCACGCGGCTTTGACCTCGCCTGCGTCTGCGCGCAGAAGAAGCAGCGCTTCCGTGCCGGTGTTCGCGTCTGCGACGCGGCGTTCGATCCCGTCAAAGCCGAGCCGATCAAACAGCGCCAGTCCGCGGTCAAAGAGCAGCCGCGTCTTCGCGGTGCGCTTCACGTCGCCCGCGATATTCAGCGAAAGCGAAACGAGGCAGCACGAAGCGTCCGCTGTGGAAAGCATGGCGGACTGCGTGTTTGCGCGGCGTTCGCGTGCGTCAAGCATTTCGGCTAACGTAACGGAGGATGGCTTCATAGGTCGTTTCGGGAACGAGGTCTTTCGTTTGTTCGGGTCTGCCTTCGCGGATCAGCGCGCGCACGCGGCTTGCGCTGATGGCTTCAAGACGGGGGATCTCAACGAGCTCGATGCCGCATTCGGGCAAAAGCTCTTTCATGCGCTCATTGTAGGCGCGCGTGGTCGGCGAAAACGGCTCCTCACCGACAAAGCGCTTTGTAATGTGCAGCGCGGGCGCGATCCTTGTACGGAACAGCTCGATATCGAGGTCCGCACGCACCTTGTCGGCGTGCTGCTCGTCGCGGATGAAGTAAGCGGGGAAGGTTTCGCGCGAGACGAGGTATTCCTCCGTGCGCAGAACATGGCAGTTTTTCAGATGCGCCGCAGCTGCACGGAGCATGTCGAACCGTTCCTCCGGAGAGAACATCGAGCCCGGCTCCGAGACGGAAAAAACATACAGCGTGTCGCAGTGATCCGCGGCGTATTCGCACAGGTGCAGATGTCCGCGCGTGAAGGGGTCGCCGTTCACAACGATCGCGCCGCATGCGCCCTCAAACCGCGGCAGCGCGGTGAGCCAGCCCGCAAAGCCGTTTTTCCGGTCCTCCATCAGCATCGCGTCCTTCGTTTCGACGATCGGATAAAAGCCGAGCGAGCGGAACATCGTGCCGTTCTTCGGCTTCGTGCAGAGAAACAGCCGCCGGATATTTGCGCGCGACGCCTCGGAGAGCAGCTCCGAAAGAACCGTCGCAAACGCGCCTTCGCCCTCATAATCGGGGGAGACGGCAAACTGTTTCAGCGTGTGTCCCGCGCGCGCGCCGCAGGCGACGACGTTGAAATCATCGTCCGTTATCAGCGCGACGACGTCCGCGTCGCCCTCGTCCCGCAACCCTGCAGAGGATAGAAAATCTTTATAACGGACCTCGAGCCGCTTCGACAGCGGCGGATAAAACAGCGAAACGTCCATGTCTGCCTCCTGTTCGCGGTGAAAAATCACCGCGTTCCCGATTGAAATCGCGCGAAAACGCCGAATCTTCCGCCGTTTTCCCGTTTCTTTCAGTATAGCAGACGCGAAGGGCAAAACGCAAGCAAAAAATGAAAACGATAGAGAATCTCTATGAAAATTTATAAAAAATGTATTTGAAATCATGCACGGATGCCGATATAATCAAGGATAGAAGCGGCATGGACTTTCTGCCGCGGAACGATTCAAAAAATAGCATGGGAGGAAACAAAAACGATGATCCAGTATCACGCACAAGGCATGCTGTGGCAAAACGGCGCGCCCGTCCCGGCGCCGGAAACGGTCAACAAAGCGCAGGGACGCGAACGCACGATCGCTTACCAGATCATGGAAGCGCACTCCTCGTCGAATGAGGGCGGCGTCATGCACATCCATTTCGACGCGCTCGTATCGCACGACATCACGTATGTCGGCATCATCCAGACGGCACGGGCAAGCGGGCTGAAGGAATTTCCGATCCCGTACGCCATGACCAACTGCCACAACTCGCTCTGCGCGGTCGGCGGCACGATCAACGAGGACGACCACGTATTCGGTCTCTCCGCGGCGAAAAAGTACGGCGGCATCTACGTTCCGGCAAACCAGAGCGTCATCCACTCCTACGCGCGTGAAGAGCTCGCGACCTGCGGCAACATGATCCTCGGTTCGGACAGCCACACGCGTTACGGCGCGCTCGGCACGATGGGCGTCGGCGAAGGCGGTCCGGAGCTTGTCAAGCAGCTTTTGAACAACACCTACGACGTGAAGCCCCCGGAAGTCGTGCTGTGCTACCTCACAGGCGCGCCGAAGAAGGGCGTCGGCCCGCACGACGTTGCGCTCGCGCTCGTCAAGGCGACGTTCGCGGACGGGCTTGTGAAGAACAAGGTCCTCGAGTTTGTCGGCCCCGGCCTTAAGAACCTCCCGTTCGATTTCCGCAGCGGCGTCGACGTCATGACGACCGAGACGACCTGCCTCTCGTCCATCTGGGCGACCGACGAGGAGATCGAAAAGTATTATGAGATCCACAAGCGTCCGTTCGCGTTC
Source organism: uncultured Clostridia bacterium (assembly GCA_947302865.1). The sequence continues at coordinate 269 of CAMYWS010000154.1, read as the reverse complement.
GAAAAACTCGAACCGGCGGAGGGCGCGTACTACGACGCGATGATCACGATCGAGCTGGACAAGGTCGAGTCCATGATCGCGCTGCCGTTCCATCCGTCCAATGCGTACACGATTCACGAGTTCCTCGCAAACGCGGACGAGATCCTCGCGAAGGTCGAAGCGGAAGCGGCGAAGAAATTCCCGAAGGCGCACCTCGATCTCCGTTCCAAGATCGGCGAAAAGGGCGTTCTGGCGGATCAGGGCGTCATCGCGGGCTGCTCCGGCGGTCT
>CAMYWS010000153.1 GCA_947302865.1 uncultured Clostridia bacterium | reverse complement strand
TCCGCTTCCCGCACGGTCCTGACAAGATAGCGAACGGACGGGACGGGATAATCGCCGGACGCGGTTTCTCCGGTCAACATGACGGACGAAGCACCGTCCAGAACGGCGTTGAAGACGTCGGAAACCTCCGCGCGGGTGGGGACGGGGCGGTGCGTCATGGAGTCGAGCATCTGCGTCACGACCATGAAATCCCTGCCTGCTTTGCGGCAGACCGCGGCGATGCGCTTCTGCGCGGCGGGAAGCTCCCAAAGCGGCACGGCGTTTCCGAGATCGCCTCGCGCGATCACAATTTCATCACAGAAGGGGATCAGCTCATGCAGGTGGGCGATCCCCGCTTTGTTTTCGACTTTTGCAAGCAAACGGATCTCTCCGCCGCCTGCGCGGTCCAGCTCGCCGCGAACCTCAAAAAGGTCCTCTTTGCCGCGCACAAAGGGCTGCATGACCGCGGTCACACCGTATTCCCTCGCCGCGCGGATGTGTTCGCGGTCCGCGTCGGTCATCGCGGGGGAGTGGATCGTGATTCCCGGCAGCACGATACTCTTTCGGCTCAGAAGGGCGCCGCCGCGTACGACACGAAGCAGACCGGACGCTTCCGCGGTCAGCAGAAGCTTTCCGTCGTCCAGAAGGATCTCCTGTCCGACGGCGGCGGTGTTCAGCGCGCCGCGCACCGCGTCCGGAAACGGAAGCGCGTCCGCTTCGAGCGTGTCGCCTGTATTCAGCAGGATCGGCTTATGAAGCGCACCGATGCGCAGTTCCGGACCCTGCATGTCGATCAGAAGCTCCGGACGCACGCCGCATGCGTCCGCCGCCGTGCGGTACGCTTCGAGCAGACCGGACGCATCCCTGAGCGTTCCGTGCGACAGATTCAGCCGCATGCCGGTCATGCCTTCCGAAAGCATTTGTTTTAAGGTCTCGGAGTCCCTGCAGGCGGGACCGAGCGTTCCGTAGATCCTGACGTGTTTCATTGCGCCCCCTCCTGCTTTTCTTGATGCACGCAGTATATCACAGAAACCCGTATGCCGCAAACAGAAATCCGCCGCAAAGTGCGGTTTTGATTTTTCAGATTTCTTTTTTTTTCTTTTAATTTCGTTTTAGGAAGCGCCTGTATGATGGAGCCATCAAAGAAAGTGAGGATACGCATATGGAAAGCGTACAAGCGCCGGTCACCGTGATGCAGCGGTATGAATGGAAGTACATCTTAACTGCGGAGCAGACCGCGTTTTTCTGCGAACGGCTGAACGGTCACATGGAGCCGGACGCGTACGGGCTTACGACGATCTCGTCGCTCTACTACGACACACCGGACAAACGACTCGTCAGGGCGTCGCTCGAAAAGCCGGAATTCAAGGAAAAGATCCGGCTTCGCGCCTACGGTCCGGCGACCGACAGGACGCCGGTGTTCCTCGAGCTCAAGCGCAAGGCGTTCGGCGTCGTCTATAAGCGCCGTGTACAGGCGACAATCCCGGAGGTGCGGCGGTTTTTTGAAGGAACGCTGGACCTTGACGAGGACGGGCAGATCGACCGCGAGATCACCTATTTCCGCGATTACTACAAAAAGCTCGTACCGTCGTGCATGATCCTCTATGACCGCACCGCGTACTATGAGCCGGACGGCGATCTGCGGCTGACCATCGACCGGAACCCGCGCTACCGCATGGACGCGCTGACCTTCGATCACGCGCCGGTCGGCATCCCGCTTCTGGAGCCCGGCGAGTCGATCCTTGAGATCAAAGTGCAGGATACGATCCCGCTGTGGCTCCTGCGTATCTTTTCCGAGGGGAAGATCCGGCGCGGAAGCATCTCGAAGTACGGCGAGGCGTACCGCCGCGAACTGCATGTGCTGTAAGACAGAAAGGAGATTCTTATGTTTGATTCGATCTATTCTTCCGCCGTGACGACCGCGGAATTCTTTTTGATGGCGGGCGTCGCCGTGCTCTCGGGCGCGCTGTACGCATGGATCATGTCGAGACGGGTGCGCGCCACCAGGCGCTTCTTCATTGTCGCTGCGCTGATCCCGTTCGTTGTCGGCGCCATGATTACCTTCGTGAACGGCAACATCGGCGCGGGCGTAGCGATCGGCGGCGCATTCGGGCTGATCCGCTTCCGTTCCGCGCAGGGCACGGCGGACGAGATCGCGGCGATCTTCATCGCCATGGGCGCGGGCATCGCGTTCGGCATGGGCTACATTGCCTACGGCGTCATCATCCTGCTTGGGCTCGGGATCCTGTTCTTTCTCTTCTCCGCGCTGCATTTCTTTGACAGCGGACGGACGGCGGAGGAACGGCTTCTGAAAGTCACCGTGCCGGAATCGCTCGAGTATACCGACATGTTCGACGAAGTGTTTGCGCGGTACGTAAAGAGCGCGGAACGCATCGGCGTCAAGACGACCGGCATGGGCTCGATGTTCCGTCTGTCGTTTCTGATCCGAATGAAGGACCCGAAGGAGGAGAAGGCGTTTATCGACGCGCTCCGCACGCGGAACGGCAATCTGGAGATCGCAATGCTTCCCTACAGCGAACAGCAGGCGCAGCTTTGACGCTTGCGCGATCCGAATCCATAGTGTAAACTGTTGAAAGAGAGGTACATCCACATGAAACGATTATCGGCATTCATTATTTTATTCGCGCTTTTGTGCGCCGCGTGCGGCGGACGGGCGCAGACAGGTTCCGATGCTTCGACCTCTGATGCGGCGACCGGCATCATCGTCACCGCAACCGCGGACGCTTCGGAAGGATCGACCGCCGCAGCGACTGCCGCGCCCGAAACGGAACCGCTGACCGATCCGACCGACGATTCCAAGGCCTCGACGGATGATTTTTCCGTCACGTCCGACGCCGGCGCGATCACGCCGGACGGCGCGGTCTATACGATCACCGCAGCGGGCGAATACACGCTCTCCGGCGCGCTCTCAGACGGTCAGATCGTGGTGGACGCGGGCGATGACGACGAGGTCAAGCTGAATCTTACCAACGCGTCTGTTTCGTGCAGCTTCGGCGCGCCGATCCTTATCAGGAACGCCGCGGAGGTCTCGATCAAAGCGGAAAAGGACACTTATAACACCGTGACGGATCTTAGGACCGGCAGCGCGGAAACCGTCGAGGAGGACGCGGCGATCTTCGCGGCCTGCGATCTGAAACTGTTGGGCAAAGGCACGCTGATCGTAGAGACCGCGTTCGACAACGGCGTGAAGTCGAAGGACGATCTTTCCGTCAAGAACCTGACGCTGAAGGTCACGGCGACAGGCAACGCTTTGAAGGGCAACGATTCCGTGACGATCAAGTCCGGCAGTCTGATCCTGATCTCGACCGCAAGCGACGGCGTCAAGACCGAGAATTCCGACGTCTCTTCGAAGGACAAGCAGCGCGGCACCGTGACGATTTCCGGCGGACAGGTCGATATCTACGCGGCGTGCGACGGCATCAGCGCGGCGTACAACGTCGAGATCTCCGAGGAGGAGACCTGTGCGGTCAATATCTATACCGCGACCTACGCGGACAGTGCAAGCGTCGCTTCCGGCGCGGAGACCTATCTGATCGTGCCGACCTCGCTGTACAGCGATAACGCCGATTACTACGCATATCTGTACAACGACGACGATACGGCGGGCGTGTGGGTACCATGCACCTATGAATCCATGGTCTACAACGGACGCACCGCCGCCTATTACGGGCTGGTGTTCCGCGTGCCGGACGGATATCGCAACATCCTCATCCACGTCGTTCCCAAGGGCACGCAGCCGGACGGCGCAAACTACACGGCGGCAACGACCGGCGAAACGCTGAACACCGCCATGAACGGATACCTGATCACCTCGATCTCAAACGGTGTGATCTCCGGCGACTGGGTACAGCTCAATACCGGAAGCGGCAGCTCGAATAAAACGACGTTCTCGTCCAAGGGCGTCAAGGCGGAGAACGAGATCATCATCGGCGGCGGCAGCGTCACGATCTTTGCGATGGACGACGGCCTGCACGCAAACGGCGACGCCGCGCTGGAAAACGGCGCGTACGGCGTCGGCAACATCACGATCGACGGCGGTTCCGTCACGGTCACGGCAGCGGACGACGGCATGCACGCGGACGGCGCGCTTACGATCAACGACGGCACGATCAACGTCGTCGAAGCGCACGAGGGCCTTGAAGCGAACCTTATTACGCTGAACGGCGGCACGGTATATGTGTACGGCGACGACGACGGGCTGAACGCCTGCAAGGGCGCGGCGACGCCGATGATCACGATCAACGGCGGCTATGCCGAGATCCGCACGCCCTCCGGCGATACGGACGCGATCGACTCGAACGGCAG
>CAMYWS010000152.1 GCA_947302865.1 uncultured Clostridia bacterium | reverse complement strand
TTGTCCTATGGACATGAACTGAAAACTGTGTTACAATACAGGATCATAAACTGCCCGCTTATGGGCTTCGGGGGAACTATGCTGCACATCGGCTGTCATTTGTCGCCGTCGGACGGACTTCTCAAAATGGCGAAAACCGCGTCGGAACTCGGCGCGGATACGTTTCAGTTCTTTTCCAGAAATCCGCGCGGAAGCAAGGCGAAGCCGCTGGACGAGGACGACGCTTTCGCTATGCGCGCGTACCTTTCCGAAAACTGCTTTGCACCTGTGCTCGTGCACGCGCCGTACACGTTGAACCCGTGCGCGGAGAAACCGGAAACCGCGCAGTTTGCGGAATTGTGCATGCGGGAAGATCTCGTCCGCTGCACCGCGATGAAGACACTGTTCTATAACTTTCATCCCGGCTCGCACGTCGGACAGGGGATCGCAGTCGGGATCGAAAAGACTGCCGCGCTTTTGAACCGCATCCTGGACGATACGACCGATACGATCGTACTCGTTGAAACGATGGCGGGGCAGGGCAGCGAGATCGGCGGCACGTTCGAAGAAGTCCGCGCGATCATCGACGGCGTCGAACGGAACGACCGCGTCGGCGTCTGCCTCGATACCTGCCATGTGTTCGCCGCGGGATATGAGATCGTCAACGACCTCGACGGCGTTCTGACCGCGTTCGACCGCGCGATCGGGCTTGACCGGCTCCGGTTCATCCATCTGAACGACTCGAAATTCGGATGCGGTCAGCACAAAGACCGCCACGCACCGATCGGCGGGGGCTGTATCGGGCTCGAAGGCGTCAGACGCATCGTGAACCATCCCGCGTTGAAGGATCTGCCGTTCTGCCTCGAAACGCCGCACGAAAAGCTCTCCGAATACGCGGACGAGATCCGGCTCTTGAGGGGGCTTACCGAATGAATCCGAATCTTGTTTCGATCGTCCCGTGCGAAACGTATGCGCCCGACGCGTGTGAAGCTGCGCTCGTCGCGGTACTGGAGCCGCTCGGCGGGTTCGACTGGGTAAAGCCCGGCATGCGGATCGGCATCAAGGCGAACCTCGTTTCCGCAGCAAAGCCCGAAAAGGCGGTCACCACGCATCCGACGCTTCTTGCTGCTCTCAGCAGGCTTCTGAAAGATCGCGGCGCGTCGGTCGTGATCGGCGACAGCCCGGGGAATCTGTATAACGCCTCCGTCCTGAATCACGTTTACGCGCTTTCCGGCCTAAAAGAAGCCGAACAAGCCGGCGCGGAGCTGAATCACGACTTTTCCGAAAAGGACGGCTATTTCGCGGACGCGGTGCAGGCGAAACGCTTCACCTATACGGGATGGCTTGACGGATGCGACGCGATCATCAATTTCTGCAAGCTGAAATCGCACGGAATGATGTCGCTCTCGGCGGCGGCAAAGAATCTGTTCGGCACGATCCCCGGTACGATGAAGCCGGAGTATCACTACCGCTTTCCGAACCCGAACGACTTTGCGGACATGATCGTGGATATCGACGAATTCTGGAAGCCTGTCCTGCACATCTGCGATGCGGTCACGGCGATGGAAGGCAACGGCCCCACGCAGGGTACGCCGAAGCAGATCGGCTGTCTCATCGCGTCGAAGAACCCGCATCATCTGGACGTGCTCGCGGCGTCGCTTATCGGACTTGAGCCGAAGGACGTACCGACGGTTGCGGCGGCGATCCGGCGAAACCTTGCGCCTGATTCCGTGGATCAGATCGAGATCGCGGGCGACTGGAAGGCATTTCTGCAGGACGGTTTCGAGGTCATCCGGAACCGGAATTCACTGCTGTTTGTCGGCGGGAACAATCTGTTCGGAAAGACCGTGCGCGGCGTGATGAACGCCTGCCTCGAATCCAGGCCGAAGGTGAAAACGCGCGCTTGCATCGGGTGCGGCAGGTGCCGCGACATCTGCCCGGCGCACACGATCGCGATCAGAAACAAAAAGGCGGTCATCGACCGCAGACACTGTATCAAATGCTTCTGCTGTCAGGAATTCTGCCCGGTCGGCGCGATGCGCGTGCACCGTTCGCCTGTAGCAAAGTTTCTCACGCACGGAAAGGAAGGATCGAAATGAAACGACTGCTTACGCTACTTTTGTGCCTTGCGTTCTTTCTGTGCGCGTTCGGCTGTCATAAACAGCAGCTTGACGGCGACAAACCCACAGTGGTCTGCACGATCTTTCCGCAGTATGATTTTATCCGGCAAATCGCGGGTGATCGTGTGAACCTCATCATGCTCGCAAAACCCGGCAGCGAGGTCCACGGCTTCGATCCGACGCTGTCCGAGATGTCAATGATCCTCGAATGCGACCTCTTTGTCTACGTCGGGGGAGAGACCGACCGCTGGACCGAAGATCTGCTCAGGAAGAACGAAGGGCTGAACGCCGTCGCGCTCGTCGACCTCTGCAACACCGTCGACGAGGAGCTTGCGCCCGGCATGCAGGGGGAGGCGGAGGAAGAACCCGAAGCCGACGAGCATGTGTGGACAAGCCCCGTTAACGCGATACGCATCGTAAAAGGACTCACGGACGCGCTCTGCGCCGTTCTGCCGGACGACGCGGACGCGTTGAAAGCGAACGCCGACGCGTACATAAAAGAACTTGCGTCGCTCGACAGCGACTTTCAGACGGTCATGGCGGGCGCAAAGCGCAAAACGATCGTATTTGCGGAGCGTTTCCCGTTCCGCTACCTCTGCGACGAGCTCGGACTGACCTATTACGCGGCGCTGCCCGGCTGTTCAAGCAACGAGGAGGTTTCGCTTTCGACCGTGTCGTATCTCATCGGGCGCGTCCGGGACGAACAGGTTCCGGCCGTGTTCACCATCGAGTTTTCGGACGGACGGATCGCACAAACGATCGCGGACGCGACGGGCTGCGAGACGCTCGAACTGCATTCGTGCCACAACGTGAGCCGGGCGGATTTCGACGCGGGCGTGACGTATCTCGATCTGATGCGGCGCAATTTAGAGAATCTCAAAAAGGCGGTGAATTGAATGGCGTTGCTGACGTTTGAAAGCGTGGGACTCTCCTACGGCGGCGACAACGTTGCGCACGACGTGAGCTTTTCCGTGCAGGCGGGCGAGTTCTGGGGCATCGTGGGTGAAAACGGCTCCGGCAAAACGACGCTGATGAAGGCGCTTCTGGGGCTCATCCCGTGCGCGTCGGGAAGGATCGTCATGGGCGAAGGACTGAAGCCGAACGAGATCGGATATCTGCCGCAGCAGAGCGCAATCCAGAAGGATTTTCCGGCGTCGGTCTTTGAAGTTGTGCTGTCCGGGACGATCGGCTGGCGCGGCATGAAGCCGTTCTACGGCAAACGCGAGCGCGAAACGGCGCGGGCAAACATGGAGATGCTGGGGCTTCTGCCGCTCGAAAAGCACAGCTATCAGGAACTGTCCGGCGGGCAGCAGCAGCGCGTTCTGCTCGCGAGGGCGCTCTGCGCGACGCGCAAGTGTCTCGTGCTGGACGAGCCGACGACCGGACTCGATCCGGTCGTGACCGCGGACTTTTACCGGCTCCTGAACGACGTCAACCGCCGCGGCATGACGATCGTCATGGTCTCGCACGACGTCGGAGAAGCGGTAAGGAGCTGTTCGCACATCCTGCACCTTTCCTGCCATCCGCTGTTTATCGGCACGGCGGCGGAGTACAAAAACAGTCCGATCGGACGGAAGTATCTGAAGGAGACCGCGGTATGATCGCTTCTTATTTTCAGAATATGCCGGATATCATGATCCGCGCGCTCGTCGTCGGCACGCTCGTGTCGCTTTGCGCAAGCTTACTCGGCGTGACACTCGTGCTGAAACGCTATTCGATGATCGGCGACGGACTTTCGCACGTCGGCTTCGGCGCTTTGGCGATCGCGACAGTTCTGAATGTCGGGAACGCTTCGATGGCGGTCTCGCTGCCGATCGTGATGGCTTCGGCGTTCATCCTCATGTGGCTGACCGAAAAACGGCGCATGCAGGGCGACGCGGCGATCGCGGTACTTTCTACCGGCGCGATCGCGATCGGCACGCTGCTGTTCCGGTTATCCGACAACCAGTATCAGGACATCTGCAACTCCCTGTTCGGGACCGCGTCGATGGCGCTTCTTTCCGACGCGGATATGTGGATCACCGTCGGCGTATCCGTCGCGGTGCTGCTGCTGTTCATCCTGTTCTACACGCGCATTTTCAGCGTCACGTTCGACACGAACTTTGCCAAAGCCACCGGCGTGCATGTCGGCGTGTACAGCATGATGCTCGCCGCGCTGACCGCCGTGACCGTCGTGATCGGCATGAAGATGGTCGGCGCGATCATGGT
>CAMYWS010000151.1 GCA_947302865.1 uncultured Clostridia bacterium | reverse complement strand
TTCGGAGGTTAAGATGCGGCTCGATAAATGGCTGAAGGTTTCGCGCATCATCAAACGGCGCACCGTCGCAAATGAGGCGGCGGGCGCGGGGCGCGTTTCGATCAACGGCAAGGTGGCAAAGCCCGCGAGCGAAGTGAAGCCGGGCGACACGATCGACATTCTGCTCGGCGGCAAGCACATGCTGTGCCGCGTGGAAAAGACGCCGGAGGTCGTGCGCAAAGAGGACGCGGATTCGCTCTACACCGTGCTCTCCGGAGGGGAATCGTGAGCGCGTGCGGCGTTCTGCTTTGCGCGGGCGCGTCCAACCGCATGGGGTTTGACAAGCTGAACACGCCCATCGCCGGCAAGACCGCGATCGAGCGCTCGATGGACGCGCTTGTTGCGGGCGGGTGCGATACGCTCGTGTTCGTCGTGAGCGGCGAGAGCGAAAAGACCGTCGCAGCGCTCCGGGTACCGGTGCCGTTTACGGTCGTTTCGGGTGGAAAACAGCGTACCGATTCGGTCCGAAACGGATTAAAAGCCGCTTCCGGTGAGATCGCGGTCATTCACGACGCGGCGCGGTGCTTTGTCGATCCTGCAATCGTAACAGCAAGCATCGAAGCGGCAAAAGCATACGGCTCCGGCGTCGCCGCGATCCCCGTGACCGACACGGTTGTGCGCGTGGAGGACGGCGCGGTCGAAACGCTCGACCGGAATACGCTTTTCCGCATGCAGACGCCGCAGACGTTTCGACTTACAGAAATCCGGGCGGCTTATGAACAGGGTGGCTGCGCGACCGACGATGCGACGCTGTACGCAGGGATGTTCGGCGCGCCGCGGCTCGTTCCGGGAAGCGAGGAAAACCGCAAGCTCACGACCGAAGCGGACTGGACATGGGCGATCGACCGGCTTTGTCCCGCCGTATACGGTATCGGATTCGATACGCACCGGCTCGTCGAAGGGCGCGATCTCTTCCTGGGCGGAGTAAGGATCCCGTTTGAAAAAGGGCTTTTGGGTCACTCCGACGCGGACGTGCTGCTGCACGCGGTCATGGACGCGATCTTAGGCGCAATGAAGCTCGGCGACATCGGAAAACTGTTTCCCGATACCGATCCGCAGTACGCGGGGATTTCGAGCCGCGTGCTGCTCCGCAAGGTGAACGAACTGGTGCAAAAACGGGACATGCTTATATCGCATATCGACGCGACGGTGATCTGTCAAAGGCCGAAGCTCGCCCCGCACCGGGAGACGATCGAACGCACGATCGCCGCGGACCTCGGCATATCAGCGGACGCGGTATCGGTCAAGGCAACTACAACGGAAGGAATGAACGACGAGGGGCGGGGCCTGTGCATTTCGGCGCAGGCGATCGTCTCGGTCCGTCACAAATGATATGGAACGGAAAGATCAGGATCTTTGCATCTACGGCGCAAGGGAACACAACCTCAAAAACATCGATCTCGTCATCCCGCGGAACAAGCTTGTGGTGATGACGGGCGTTTCCGGCTCGGGCAAGTCTTCGCTCGCCTTCGACACGATCTACGCGGAGGGGCAGCGGCGCTATGTCGAGAGCTTATCTTCGTATGCGCGCATGTTCATCGGACAGATGGACAAGCCCGACGTCGACCGCATCGACGGACTTTCGCCCGCGATCTCGATCGACCAGAAGAGCACGGGGCATAACCCGCGTTCGACCGTCGGCACGGTCACGGAAATCTATGACTACCTGCGCCTTCTGTACGCGCGCTGCGGCATTCCGCACTGCCCGAACTGCGGCCGCGTGATCGAGCGGCAGTCGATCGACACGATCGTCGATCAGGTCATGACGCTGCCGATGGGATCCCGCCTTTCGATCATGGCGCCGTGCGTGCGCGGCAGAAAGGGAGAGCACCAGAAGGTCATCGAGCGCTTGCAGCGCGAAGGGTACGTCCGCGTACGCGTCGACGGCGAGGTCTATCCGATCGAGGAAACGCCGTCGCTCGACAAGCAGAAAAAGCACACGATCGAGGCGGTGATCGACCGCATCGTGCTGAAAGAGGGCGTGGAAAGCCGGCTCACCGAATCGCTTGAACACGCGTTTGCACTGGGACAGAACCTTGCGATCGTCGCGGTGCAGGACGGGGAGGAGACGCTGTTTTCACAAAACTACGCCTGCCCGGACTGCGGGATCGCTTTGGAAGAGCTTGCGCCGCGCGCGTTTTCGTTCAACAACCCGTTCGGCGCGTGCCCGACGTGTCTGGGGCTCGGCGAGCAGATGAAGATCGATCCGACGCTGATCGTGCCGGACGAAACGCTGTCCTTAAACGACGGGGCGATCAAGGCGCCGGGCTGGAAAAGCGGGTCAAACAACGTCTTTTCCGATATGTATTACGAGGCGATCGCGCGTCATTTCGGCTTTTCGCTGGACACGCCTTTCTGCGACATTCCGCAGGCGGGGCGCGACGCGCTGATGTACGGCACCAAGGAAAAGATGGAGGTGCAGTACGAGCGCAGCTTCGGCGGCGGGCACTTTTTAGCCACGTTCGAGGGCATCGTGCCGAACATGGAGCGGCGTTACCGCGAAAGCACAAGCGACTGGGCGAAAGCGGACATTGAAACGTATATGGCGCATATCCCGTGCCCGGACTGCAAGGGCAAGCGCTTAAAGCCCACCTCGCTTGCCGTCACCGTCGGCGGAATCAATATCGCCGATCTCTGCGACATGAACGTCAAGCGTTCGCGGGAGTTTCTCAAAAACCTGACGCTGACGCCCACGCAGCAGACGATCGCGGCGGCGATCCTAAAAGAGCTCGACGCGCGGCTCGGCTTCCTTGTCAATGTCGGCCTGAATTATCTGACGCTCTCGCGCGGGGCGGCGACGCTGTCCGGCGGCGAAAGTCAGCGCATCCGGCTCGCCACGCAGATCGGCAGCGGGCTCGTCGGCGTGCTCTATATCCTGGATGAACCGTCGATCGGGCTGCATCAGCGCGACAACGCAAAGCTGCTCGAAACGCTGAAGGGGCTGAGAGATCTCGGCAACACGCTGATCGTCGTCGAGCATGACGAGGAGACCATGCGCGCCGCCGACTTCATCGTGGACATCGGACCGCGCGCCGGCGTGCACGGCGGCGAGATCATGGCGGCGGGTACGCCCGAGGAGGTCATGGCGTGCGAAAACTCGCTGACCGGGCAGTACTTGAGTCAAAAACGCACCATACCCGTTCCGAAGGAGCGCAGACCCGGCAGCGGGCATATGCTCACCGTGCGCGGGGCAAGGGCGAACAATCTGAAAAACATCACCGTCGATTTTCCGCTCGGGAAGTTCATCTGCGTGACGGGCGTATCGGGGTCCGGCAAGTCCTCGCTCGTCAACGAAGTCCTGAAAAAGCGGCTGCTGCATGATTTGAACCGTGCGAAGATCCGCGCCAAGGACCACGACGGGATCGACGGGATCGAATACCTCAACAAGATCATCGACATCGACCAGAGCCCGATCGGGCGCACGCCGCGGTCGAATCCGGCGACGTACACGGGGCTGTTTGACCTCATCCGCGCGCTGTACGCGACCACGCCTGACGCGAAGCTAAGGGGCTACACGAGCGGACGGTTCAGCTTTAACGTCAAGGGCGGGCGGTGCGAAGCGTGCAAGGGCGACGGCATCGTGAAGATCGAGATGCACTTTCTGCCGGACGTGTACGTACCGTGCGAGGTCTGTCACGGCAAGCGCTATAACCGCGAAACGCTCGAGGTGCGCTACAAGGGCAGGAATATCTACGACGTACTCGACATGACGGTGGAGGAGGCGCTGCCGTTCTTCGCGCAGCACGCGAGCATCAAAAAGATCCTGCAAACACTCGACGACGTAGGCCTCGGCTACATCAAACTCGGACAGCCCAGCACAACACTTTCCGGCGGAGAAGCGCAGCGCATCAAGCTTGCGACGGAGTTATCCCGACGCGACACGGGCCGCACGCTCTACGTGCTCGACGAGCCGACGACCGGTCTGCACACGCACGACGTGAAGCGGCTTCTGGAGATCCTGAACCGTCTTGCCGATTCCGGCAGCACGGTCATCGTCATCGAGCACAATCTCGACGTCATCAAGACCGCGGATTACATCATCGACCTCGGACCCGAGGGCGGCGACGACGGCGGCACGGTTATCGCGACCGGCACGCCGGAACAGGTCGCGCAGTGTGAACAGAGCTATACCGGGCAGTTTCTGAAGCGCGAGCTCGGAATGGCGTGAGGGTGTCCCGTTGGGACAAGTGATGCCTGCGCTTCACGCAGATGCTGACCCCCTCATCAGTCTGCTCCGCAGACAGCTTCTCCACCCTGAAGGGGGAGAAGCCTC
>CAMYWS010000150.1 GCA_947302865.1 uncultured Clostridia bacterium | reverse complement strand
ATGAAACGGTTGGTTTGCATACTTCTGGTCGCAGCGCTGTTCTGCGCGTTCGGCTGCGGACAGGGAAACGGAACGGAAAACGCGGCGAAGGAATACGGCGCGGATTACGCGCAGCGCGTGGCGGAAGCCTGGAAGGCGGCGGGGTATCTCGACGATATGGCGCGGTATTCCGACACGGATCTTCTGGATTATTACGGGATCGACCTGTCCCTCTGCAAGTGCGGCGTCGGCTTTTCGGACGCCGTCGGCTACACCACGGAGGCGATCGTCGTCGTTGCGAAGGACGCCGTCGCAGACGAAATCGAAACGCTTCTCAACGAGCATGTCGCGTCGATGAAGGAGGCATTCCGCTCCTATGATCCGGAAGCGTACAGGATCGTGGAGAACGCCGTGATGCGCAGGGAGGGAGATCTGATCGTCATGATCGTTTCGCCCGACGCGCAGGCGATGCTTGATACGCTCCGCACGGTCGCCCCGTAAATGGTCTTTTCCTCGCTCACATTCTTATTTGCTTTTCTGCCGGTCACGCTGATCGGCTATTATCTGTTGCCGCAAAAACGGAAGACCGGCTTTCTGCTGCTTGCAAGTCTGGTGTTCTACGCGTGGGGCGAGCCGCTGTACGTGCTTCTGATGATCGGTTCGATCCTCATAAACTGGGGCATCGGGCTTTTGATGGAAAAAAGCGCGCGGCACAAAAAGGCGTATCTTCTCGCGTCGGTCGCGCTGAACCTCGCGCTGCTGTTCGTATTCAAGTATACGGGGCTTTTCTGGAACACGGTCAGAGGGCTGTTCCCCGCGCCGCTTTCCGGACGGACGGTCTCGATCCGGCTGCCGATCGGCATTTCCTTTTTCACGTTTCAGATCATGTCTTACGTGATCGACCTCTACCGCGGCAAAACGAAGGTGCAGAGGAATCCGGTCAAGTTCGGCGCGTACGTGACGATGTTCCCGCAGCTGATCGCGGGTCCGATCGTGCGATACGTGGATATCGAAGCGCAGCTCGATCACCCCGATCTTTCTGTGGATTCGATCGCGGACGGCGTGCGGCAGTTCATCGTGGGACTGGGCAAAAAGGTCCTGCTCGCAAACACGATGGGCGTGCTCTGGGCGGAGCTTTCCGCGTCGCCCGCCGAAAACGGCGTGCTCGGCGCGTGGGTCGGGATCATCGCGTACTCGTTCCAGATCTATTTTGATTTTTCCGGCTATTCCGACATGGCGTGCGGGCTCGGGCGGATGCTCGGCTTCCGCTTCCTGCAGAATTTCAATTATCCTTACGTTGCGGACAGCGTGACCGATTTCTGGCGACGCTGGCACATCTCGCTTTCGACCTGGTTCCGCGAGTACGTGTATATCCCGCTCGGCGGCAACCGGAAAGGGCTTTTTCGGCAGATCCTGAACCTCCTGATCGTGTGGGCATTGACCGGGCTCTGGCACGGCGCAAGCTGGAATTTCGTTGTGTGGGGCGTGTATTACGGCGTTCTGCTGACGTTTGAAAAGCTGTTCTTCGGCAGAGTCCTCGAAAAGCTTCCGAAGGCCGTTCGCTGTCTTCTCACGTTCCTGATCGCGTCGATCGGGTGGGGGATCTTCTATTTCACCGATTTTTCCGCGCTCGGCGTCTACTTCGGCTCGCTTGTCGGGATCAATAATACCGGGCTTTTCACCCCGACTTCCGCGGCATGGTGCCTTGGCTTCCTTCCGACGCTCGCGCTTGCCGCCGTCGCCGCGACGCCGCTCGGTGCGCTTGCCGCAAAGAAGCTGGAGCGTTTCCGCTGGTTCAGACCGGTGCGGCTTGCCGCCTGCGTCGTGCTGTTCGTGCTCTGCATCGCCTCGCTTGCGTCGCAGAGCTATAATCCGTTCATCTATTTCAGGTTCTGAGAGGGGGTGCAGACGTGAAACGGGATCCTTGGAATCTTCTTACCGTCGCGCTGTTTGCGCTCGCCCTGCTCGCGGTGCCGCTGCTGTTCCTGCTGCTGCCGTACCGCAGCTTTTCCGATACCGAACGCCGTTATCTTGCGGACCCGCCGAAGCTCTCGGAGCAGAAGCTTTCCGACTGGTCGTTCGACGACAAGACCGAGACCTTCCTTGCGGACCATCTGCCTGCGCGGGACGCGCTGGTTTCGATCAACGCATACATGACACTGTACGCGGGGCGGCAGGTGAGCGCCGACGTTTACTGCGATTCCGAGGGATATCTTGTCGAAGCGCCGGTCGATTTTGACACAGACGAAATCGAAAGGCGCATGAGCCGCATCGCAAAACTCGGGGAAACAGCGGGACTTGTTCCGCGGCTTCTGATCGTGCCGTCAACGGGCTATGTGCGGCAGAAAACGCTTCCGAAAACGCTTGCCGCGCTGTACCGGGACGGGGAAGTGTTCGAACAGATCGAAAAGGCGCAGGGCGTTTCGCTCGTACCGATCGCCGGACGGTTTATAAACGGGGGGCAGGCGTGGTATTACCGCACCGATCACCACTGGACGGCGGACGGCGCGTACGCGGCGTACGAGGCATATATGCGCGCCGCGGGGCATGAACCGCTGTCCCGGGACGCGTTCGAACGCCGCGAGATCGCGGGGTATTCCGGCTCGACGCGGTCGCGGTCCGCGCTCTCGCTGCATCCGACCGACGTGCTTACGATCGAAGAGCCGAAGGACTGCGACGTCACGGTCACGTTCTCGGACAGGGAGGGGACGTACACGAGTCTGTTCTTTGAGGAGCATCTCAAAGAATACGACTGGTATCCGGTCTTTCTGGACGGCAATCATCCGGTCACGGTGATCGAAAACCGCAGCGCCGCGGCTGACGCGCCGGTGCTGCTTCTGGTCAAGGATTCGTTCGGCAACACGCTCGCGCCGTACCTTGTTCCGTCCTACCGCACGATCGTCATGGTCGACCCGCGCTACACAAAGCAGAGCGTGTCCGCGCTGATCGCGGAATACGGCGCGAATGAGCTGCTGCTCTGCTATTCGATCGAGCGCGTCGCGACCGACGAAGCCCTGAAGCTTTTGAAATAGCGGTTGACATCCGGTACCGTTTGCGATACAATATCCCTTGCGTTGAAGGTGTCAGGTACCGTCCGAACGCAGTGAAAGAGAGCCCCTGCCGCGGCTGAAAGCGGGGGAACAGGGCACGGACGGGAAGGTTCAGCACCGGAGCATCTCAGTCTTTGAGCGCGTCCTCGCGTTATCGGGGAAACGAGAGAAGGGCATTGCCCTTAACTTGGGTGGTACCGCGGAAAACAGCTTTTTCGTCCCATGCGTTTGCATGGGACTTTATTATTCGGTCGATCGAAAAACAGGTTTTCAATCGACCGGGCTGCAGCGCCCGCCTATCATCCTTCGGAGGATGCGAGCGGCGGGAGTTGAAAGGAGTCAGATTCACCGCGCATGTCGCTGTATTTGACGATCGACAGCCGGTTTTCGTCCGCGATCCGAATCATAACAGACGTATGGAAATGCTTTATCCGGAATAGGAGGGAATTATGGCAATCACTATGGACGAGCTGCGGCAGCAGTTCTATGAGAAATTGCAGCAGGCGAACGCCGCGGAGGCGTTTGAGGAGCTGCGCGTCCGGTATCTCGGCAAAAAGGGCGAGATCACGGGGCTTTTGAAGAACATGGGCGCGATCGCGCCGGAGAAGCGTAAGGAGTACGGCGCGAAGGTCAACGCTTTGAAGGAAGAGGTCGAGGCGAGCATCAGAAAGCGCATTGAGGAAGCGCACGCGCGCGAGCTTGAGCTGCGCATCGCGGCGACCGAGCGCTACGACCTGACCCTGCCGAGTACGCTCAGTGAGGGCAGCTATCACCCGATCACGCTCGTACAGCGCGAGGTCGAGCAGATCTTCGCGTCGATGGGCTTTGCGATCGAGGACTACGATGAGATCGTCGACGATTACCACTGCTTCGAAGCGCTGAATATCCCGAAGCACCATCCCGCGCGCGACATGCAGGATACGTATTATCTCAGTAACGGGCAGTTGCTGAAAACGCACACGTCCGCCGCGCAGAACGCGATCATGAGAAAATACGGCGCGCCGCTTCGCGCGATCTTCCCGGGACGCTGTTTCCGCAACGAAAGCACGGACGCCTGCCACGAGAACACGTTCTTCCAGATGGAGGGCATCATGATCGACGAAAACATCTCGATCTCGAACCTCATCTACTTTATGAAAACGATGCTCAGCGAGGTCTTCCAGCGCGACGTCAAGGTGCGGCTCCGTCCGGGCTTCTTCCCGTTCGTCGAGCCGGGCTTCGAGCTCGACATCTCCTGCGCGATCTGCGGCGGCAAGGGCTGTCCGTCGTGCAAGAACAGCGGCTGGCTCGAGCT
>CAMYWS010000149.1 GCA_947302865.1 uncultured Clostridia bacterium | reverse complement strand
TCTTCCATGTGCGCGCGGCAGTCGTCGCAGACGTAGTCCATCGTGTGCGGCGCGTCCTTTACGATCTCTTTGCAGCTGTCGACCTTGCAGTCGAGGATGCGCAGCGGGTTCGTCTCGAAGCGCGTCTTGCACGTTTCGCAAAGCTCGTCGTAACGGCTGCTCAGATAGTCCTTCAGCGCCTGCTGGTAGCGTCCGCGGCACTTCGGACAGCCGATGCTGTTCAGCTTGATCGTAAGATCCGTACAGCCGAGCGTCTGAAAGAGCTCCGACGCGATCGAAATGACCTCCGCGTCCGCCGCGGGGCTGTTGGAGCCGAAGATCTCCACGCCGAACTGGTGATGCTCGCGGAGCCGTCCCGCCTGCGGGCGTTCGTAGCGGAACACCGGGCAGTAGAGATAATACATCTTGGTGGGCTGCGCTTCCGAAAACAGTCCGTTTTCCACGAACATGCGGACCGCGCCCGCCGTTCCCTCGGGCTTCAGCGTAATGCTGCGGTCGCCCTTGTCGGTGAACGTGTACATTTCCTTCTGCACGATGTCCGTCGTGTCGCCCACGCCGCGCAAAAACAGCTCGGTGTGCTCGATGCACGGGGTACGCGCTTCCAGAAGTCCGTATTTTCTGACGATCCCGCGGATCGTGCTTTCGAGGTACTGCCAGCGATAGCTCTCCTCCGGGAGTACGTCCTTTGTGCCTTTCGGCGCTTTGTATGCCATAGCTTCCTCCTATACAAAAAATCGCGGTCTTTCGCCCGTCATAGGGACGGAAGGACCGCGGTGCCACCCTGTTTCGCAGAATACTCTGCGCGCTTTTCCCCGATAACGAAGGGTCTCCGGCGTGTCTTTTCCTCCGGCACGCAGCTTCCGGCTGTCCTTCCCCGCTTTCTCTCCGCACGTCTTTCAGCCGCGGACGCGCTCTCTTTGATCCGATAAGGCGGGTACTCTTCCGTTCAACGCTTTGCGCTTATTATACCATGCAATCCCCGGTTGTCAAGCAAAATCAACGTAAAAACAACTCGCGTTTCATCCGATCCAAAAGATCCAGTTTTGCGCCGTAGGTCGGCACGTCCTTGGGGTTCGGGATGCGCTCGACGCGGTTCTCGGAATCGAACACGCGCTTGGTCATCGCGCCCGCGCCGTGCGCGAGGATGGAGGTCGTCTCCTCCATCATGTCCACGTTGTAGACGCAGAGCTTGCCGTTTGCCGCATAGCCGACGTTTTCGAGGTTGCCGTTCTGGTACTTCTGCCGGTACATGTAGTACGGCCAGAGTCCGATCTCCCGCGCCGCTGTAAAGCCCATGTCGATCATGGTCTCCACGTCCTCCCGCGGCGGCAGCGGATATTTGTCCAGCTGATCCTTGAGTCTGCTCGAGCGCTTGATGGCAAGCGTATGCACCGTGAGGTTGTCCGGGCGCAGCGCTTTGATCTCCGCAAGCGTGCGTTCAAAGTCCGCGACGGTCTCCCCCGGCAGTCCCGCAATGAGGTCCATATTGATCGAGGAAAAGCCCATTGAGCGCGCGAGCGCAAACGCGTCTCTGATCTCCGCCGCCGTATGCGCTCTGCCGATGCGGCGGAGCGTTTCATCCGACATCGTCTGCGGGTTGATCGAGATGCGCTCCACGCCGTGATCGCGCAGGACCTTGAGTTTCTCCCGCGTGATCGTGTCCGGTCTGCCCGCCTCGACGGTACATTCCGCGCCGAAACCGCCGTAACAGCGTTCAAAATGCGTCAGAAGCGCGTCCAGCTCCTCCGCCGAAAGCACGGTCGGCGTGCCGCCGCCGAGATACGCGGCGCGGACGCGAAACCCGCCGTCTTTCACGAGCCTTGCGCCGTTTTCGATGTCTTGATAAAGATACGGCAGATATTCCGCGATCGCGTTCTTTTTTGCGATCTCCGCGCCGAACGAGCAATAGAGGCAGCGCGTTTTGCAGTACGGGATTCCGACGTAGACGTCGACGTCGTTCGGCTGCACCGACGCAATGACCGGCTTCTGTACGGCGTTGATCGTCGCGGCAAGACGGAGCTTGTCGATGCGCACCGAAAATACCTCCCGAAACTCACGCACGGCTTCCTCGTCGCCCACGCGCGCGCAAAGCTCGCGCAGAAGCTTCGTCGGGCGGATGCCGGTCAAACTCCCCCACGGCATTTCGGTCGGATACAAACGCTGCATCAGCGCATAGACCGCGCGCTTCAGCGCGCGCTTCTCCTGCCGCTTCCGGTCGAGCGGATCCGTTTCGTCCACCGTATAGGAGACGGTAACGGGTTCGCCGCCCGCCGCAGCCGATGCGGTCCTGTCCGCGTCGTGCAGTGTTGCCGTGATCGAAAGCGCCGTCTCATCCGTTTCATCCGGCGTGATCGAAACAAGGCCGAGGAACATGCGGATCTCCTCGGCGATGTCGTTAAAATATTGCGGTGTGTTGGTGATCAGTCGAACCATAGGCCCTCAAAGTTGATCGGATTGCTGCGCTTCTCCTCTGAAACGGTCGTCGCTTCCTCGTGCCCGGGATAAAGCCGGTAATCGTCCGGCAGCGCGAACAGGACATTTTTGATCGAGCACGACAGCGTGTTGAAATCGCCGCCCGGCAGATCGAACCGCCCGTAGCCGCCCGCAAAAAGCGTGTCGCCGACGAACGCGCAGCGCTGTTCGTCGCAGACAAACGTGATCCCGCCCGCGGTGTGTCCCGGCGTTTCGAGCACACGGAAGCGAAGTCCCGCCGCCTCGAACGTGTCGCCGTCATTCAGAAGTACATCAGGCTCGACCGGCTCCTGTGTTTCGCCCGCGAGCGAAGCCAGACTTTCGCGGCTGCTTCGGAGTCCGTCCGCGTCCGTTTCGGAGATATAGATCTTTGCGCCGGTCGCCTTTTTGAGTCCCGCGACGCCGAGAAGATGGTCGAAATGCCGGTGCGTGATGAGGATGTCCGAAAGCGTCCATCCGTGCTCTTTGAGGATCGCAAGCGCAAGCGTCGTGTCCGACGGGTCGATGACCGCAACGGTTTTCGCGCCGTCCGCGCCTGCAAAGATCATGTTTGCCGCAACCGGTCCGCAGGGGTATCTTAGGAGAATCATTTCAAAAACCTTTCTTGGAGTCCAGAAGGATCGTAAACGGTCCGTCGTTTTGGATGGACACCTTCATGTCCGCGCCGAAGCGTCCCGTCTCGACCGGGACCGACGCTCTTATTCTTTCAATGCAGCGTTCATACAGCGGGATCGCAGTTTCCGGCCGCGCGGCGTTGATATAGCTCGGGCGTCTGCCCTTTCTCGCGTCGCCCAGAAGCGTGAACTGCGAGATCAGAAGGATCGCGCCGGAAATGTCTAATACGGACTTATTCGGAACGCCGTTCTCGTCGTCGAAGATGCGAAGCCCCAGAAGCTTTTCCGTGATATAATCCGCGTCCGCTTCCGTATCGTCCGCGGAAACGCCCAAAAGGACGCAGAGACCGTTTTGGATCGCGCCGACCGTTTCGCCGTCGATCCTGACGCTTGCTTCGGTCACGCGCTGTACGACTGCACGCATTGGTTCCTCCTTATACGCGGAATACGTCCACGACCCGTTTGATCTTTTTGAGATTCGCAATGATCATCTGCAGCTGTTCCGCGCCGCTGACCGTGCACGTGATCTCCATCGCCGCATAGCCGTCGTCGGTCGACCGGCTCGAAAGGTCGGTCATGTTGACGTTCAGGTTCAGCAGCACCTTCGAAACCTCCATGAGCGAACCCGGCTTATCCTCGATGAACACACGAATCGTCGCGGAGAAGCTCGTATGCTCGTCAAGCGCCCATTCGACCTCGATCATGCGGTCGGCGTCCTGCATTAAACTCTGCACGTTCTTGCAGTCCGCGCGATGTACGGAAACGCCCCTGCCGCGGGTCACGTAGCCCACGATCGGATCGCCCGGCAAAGGGTTACAGCAGTTTCCGAAGAACACCGCCATGCCCGGATCGCCGTGGACGTAGATGCCCTTCGGGTTCGCCTTGTGCGTCGGCTTTTTCGGAAGCTCCTGTTCGGATTCCTCGAAGCGCTTCTTGAGTTCGTCGAGACGCTCCTCCTTGCGGTGCAGGTCGATGAGCTTGTGCAGCACCTGTCCCGCCGATACGCCCCCGAATCCGATCGCGGAATAGAGATCGTCGACCGTCGCGAAGTTGTGACGCTTCAGGACCTCGGCGATGTATTCCGGCTTCATCAGGACCGCAAGCGTCTGTGCGTGCCGTTTTGCGGCTTCCTCAAGCATTTCGCGGCCGCGCTGGATGTTCTCCTCGCGGTTCTCATGCTTGAACCATTGCCGGATCTTGTTCTTCGCCGACTGCGTCTTGACGATCGAAAGCCAGTCGCGGCTCGGTCCCGCCTGCGAATTGGAC
>CAMYWS010000148.1 GCA_947302865.1 uncultured Clostridia bacterium | reverse complement strand
GCGATCGCCACACGCTGACACTGACCGCCGGAAAGCTGCGTGGGGAAAAAGTCCATGCGGTCCTCAAGACCGACCTCTTTGAGCGCCTGTTCGGCGCGCGCGCGCCGTTCCTTTTTCGGCACGTTTCCGTACAGCAGCGGCAGCGCGACGTTTTCCCACGCGCGGCGCTGCGGCAGAAGATGGAACGACTGGAACACGAACCCGATCTTTTCGTTGCGGATCTTCGCCATCTGCGCGTCGGACGCATGACGGTTGTCGACGTCCTCAAAACAGTAGACGCCGCCGGTCGGCGTATCGAGATATCCGAGGATGTTCATCAGCGTCGACTTGCCGGAGCCGGAAGGACCCATGATCGCGTAATACGCGCCTTCCTCCATGACAAAATTGACGTCGTGCAGCACCGGAACGGGATGGTCCGGTGTGCCGTACGTTTTTTCGATGTGTTCGAGACGGATCAGCATATCATCCTCCGATGCTCACGGCGTCGGACCCGTCGTCGCGCATATCCGGCGAGCCGTCTTCTTCGGGAACGTCCCGCATACCGTCGTCCCCGGGAACGTCCCGCATACCGTCGTCCTGCGTTTGCCACGTACCGCTCAGGTCGTCTTCGGGGAACGCGGTCGTGCCGCCGATGTCGCCGGAATCGGTGAATGCCGTTTCCGTCGCGAGCATACCGGCGTGGATCGTTTCGTCCGGGAACGCGATGCGATCCCGTCCTGCAAGCCCGTCAAGGATCTCGTAACGCTCGGTCTCTTCGTCGTACGCGCCGACCGTGACGGCACGCTTTTCAATGCGTCCGTCCGCGTCCGCCGCCCATGCGAAGAAGCTGCCGTTTTCCTCGAACAGGAACGCGGCGGGCAGCATCAGCGCGCTGCTCGTATCCGTATCCGTGTTGAGATCGATCACGACGTGCTGACCGATCATCAGACCTTCGATGCTTTCCGGCTCCACGTAGAACGCGTACTTGCTGGCGCTTTCGCCGCCGCCGTAGTAGTACATCGCGCCCTGATTGTTGTCAGGCGATTCGGTGTCGATGCGGTAGATCGTGCCGCGCAGGACGCGGTCGTTCACGCGGGAGCGGATCAGGACCGGCATGCCGGCGTAGAGCGTGTAGATCGTCTGTTCGTCCACGGTGCCCTTAACGCAGAACGCCGTACCGGCGATGATGGTGATATACGCGCCGCTGCTGTCGCCGTAGCCGAACGGATCATAGGAACCGGAATCGGCGCGCACGGAGCGCACCGTGCCGGTCACGGGGGAGAGGACTTCGCTTGCGTCGATCACCTTGCGCATCTCGTCCGCGCGGCGATGCTTGTCCTCAAGATCGAATTCCGCCTTGCGGATGTCCAGCTCGACCGTCTGGATATCGAGTTCGAGGGTGTAGCGCTCTTCCTCCTTCGCCTTGCTGAGCTTTGTGTTGAGCGCGCTGAGCTGGTCGCGGTACGTGCGGAGGTTGTTTTCGACGCCGGAGATGTCGATCTCGATCTGCGCGTACTGGAGCTCAAGATCCTCCACGTCGTAGCAGAACAGCGGCTCGCCTTCCCGGACCTTGCTGCCGGCGGAAACGTAACATTCCTTGACGGGCATGCTGCCGTTGGGGTTGATCTCGATGACATCCTTCGCTTCCACAATGCCGTTGTACTGTGCAAAAAGCCCGACGTTGCCGCTGCCGATGATCGCCGAAACGGACTGCACGTAGGCAGATTCTCCGCTGCCTCCGAAATCCCGCTGATATAGATAATATGCGCCGCCGCCGAGCAGGGCAAGCACCAGAAGGAGCGTGATGATCCGCGTCCAACCGCTGCGTCTTTGTTTCATATAGCACCTCGCATACAAAATCTCTTTATATCATACCACATATCCGCGCGTTTTGTTGCACTTTTTTTCGATTTTGGATGTAAAATTTACAGGGAAATGAGAAAGGGGCTGTTAAGGTTCGCGTCTTAACAGCCCCGGTATTTTTTGATGTGCCATCATGCAAGCGTTAGCACCTTACTGAGGCAGGTTGCTGTGCGGTCACAGAGCTTGTCTCTCGCGCACTCTCGATGGCAGTGCGAGTATAGCACCGCGCATCCGAAAATGCAAACATTCTATGAATATTTTTCGTGTTTTTTACATTGGATATCAAGAAAAATCATGCAAAATCGCCGCATACGCGAGTATACGGCGATTGTATGATTACTTGAAATCGACACGATTATTCAGGATCTTCGGTGCCGAGCTCCTCGACTGTCTCAAAGCGGTATTCCTGCATAGCGTCCGGATACTTCTCCCGGTCGACCGGCGACAGAAACATCTCCTTCGGACGGATCCAAAGCGATTTGTCGTCATAGAGCTTACGGTACACGACGTATTCCTCAAGGGTTTCGGAGTGCTTCGCGACGTCCATTACGCGGTACAGCCCGCCCTTGAAGTGACGGTAGACGTGCCCGATCAGAAGCTCGCGCGCCGCTTTCTGCGTTTTCGGCGCGTTGAAATAGGCGTCGTACAGCTCCTTCGCAAGGTCCAGCCGGTCATACGGCACGTACAGCCGGGTGAAGCCCACGTTGACGCCGAGATTCACGGTGATGCCCGCGCCGAGCACGGACCGGTCCGTGCAGGGGATGTCGTTGTCACGGAAGAGCTCCTTCAGCATTTCCGCCTGCATATAGTGCACCTCCGCAACGAGGCAGAAATCGCCGGGCTCGACCTCCCGGAGTTTCCGGTTCCGGCAGGCGGGGCAGACCGACCCCTCAACGACCTTCATACAGTTTTCACAATACAGCGGCATAGCGTTCTCCTTTCGTGTATTCGCTTGACCGACCGCCCGATCGCCGTCCCTGAGGGGCAGCTGCGCGGGCGCACTGTCAAAACAGTTTTTTTAAGGTTCCGAGCAGCCCCCGGAACAGCGAGTTGCCGACCTGCCGTCCGATGGACGTGGCGGCGGAGGACGCGACCTTGCCGAGCGCGGAGGTCGTCTTTTTCCTGCGCTTCGCCTTCTCGCGCTGCGCTTCCTTTTCGGCCTTTTCCTTCGCCTTCGCTTCCTCCTTTTCGGCCTTTTCCTTCGCCTTGGCTTCTTCCTTTTCCTGCTTCTCGCGCGCCTTTTCCTCGGCTTCGCGTTCGGCGGCCTCGGCCTTTTCCTTTGCGGCGGTCTCCGCCTTGCCGGTCAGGATCTCGTAGGCGGATTCGCTGTCGACCGCGTCGTCGTACTTGCCGTACATCGTGTCCGCCATGATCTCGGCTTTTCTGCGCTCGTCGTCGACGATGCCCATCATGGACTGCGGCGGCAGGATCGTGCAGCGCTCGACGATCGACGGACGGCCTTTCGCGTCAAGGAAGCTCACGAGCGCTTCGCCGGTGCCGAGTTCGCTCAGAACCTGCTCTGTATCGAACTTCGGATTCACGCGGAACGTCGCCGCGGCGGTCTTGATCGCCTTCTGCTCGGCGGGCGTATAGGCACGGAGCGCGTGCTGCACACGGTTGCTTAACTGCGCAAGCACCGGGTCCGGCAGGTCCGACGGCTGCTGCGAGATGAAGTACACGCCGACGCCCTTCGAGCGGATCAGCTTCACCACCTGCTCGACCTTGTCGCGGAGCGGCTTCTTTGCGTCGCTGAACAGGAGATGCGCCTCGTCGAAGAAGAACACGAGCTTCGGCTTTTCGAGATCGCCGACCTCGGGAAGCTGCTCAAACAGCTCGGCAAGCAGCCAGAGCATGAACGTCGAGTAGAGCAGCGGACTCTGATAGAGCTTCGCGCAGTGGAACACGTTGATGTACCCGCGTCCGTCCCCGTCGGTCTGCATCCAGTCGTGCAGGTCGATCGCGGGCTCGCCGAAGAACAGATTTCCGCCCGCGTCCTCAAGCTGCAGAAGCGCGCGCTGGATCGCGCCGGCGGACTGCTTCGAAATCGTGCCGTACTGATGCAGAAGCTCGCCCGCGTGCTCGGTGATGTAGGCGACCATCGCGCGAAGATCCTTGAGATCAATGAGAAGCCAGCCGTTGTCGTCCGCCACGCGGAACGCGATCGACAGCACGCCGGTCTGTACGTCGGATAGACCGAGAAGACGGGAAAGAAGCTCCGCGCCCATATCGCTTACAGTCGTGCGGACGGGATGTCCGCCCTCGCCGTACACGTCCCAGAAGCGCACGGGATAGCGGCGCATTTCAAATGTTTCCGGGTCGATCCCGACGCCTTCGAGCCTCTTTGCGATCTTTTCGTTCATCTCGCCCGGCTTCACGCAGCCGGAAAGGTCTCCCTTGACGTCCGCTAAAAATACCGGAACGCCGAGGTCGGAGAACGATTCCGCCATGACTTTCAGAGTGATGGTCTT
Organism: uncultured Clostridia bacterium; assembly: GCA_947302865.1. The sequence continues at coordinate 47 of CAMYWS010000148.1, read as the reverse complement.
GCCCGTGCCGGTCGCGCCGGCGATCATGCCGTGGCGGTTTGCCATTT
>CAMYWS010000147.1 GCA_947302865.1 uncultured Clostridia bacterium | reverse complement strand
ACGATCGTTGCGCCGCAGCCGAGGCAGCGCGCGGTTTCGATCTTTACCTGTTCCTCTGTCAGCGGGAGCGTCGGATCACGGAAGCCGTTCTTTGCGTCGATCGAAGGATCTGTGGGCGGGACCTGCCGCTGTGCGTGATCGTACTCGTCGATCGCGATATCGGTCTTATCGAGCTCCTTGAAGAACCGGCGATCGCGGCCGAGCGTCTGGTTCACACTGTTCTTCGAAACGGCACGGGCAAGCGATTCCGCCGCCATGTGCCCCTGACCGATCGCGTCGATCACGAACTTCGGTCCCGTGAACACATCGCCGCCGACAAAGATCTTCGGATCGTCGGTCTGATAGGTGAACGGATCCGCGACGGGATAGTTGCCGTGATGGAACTTCACGTTCGTGCCGTCTAAAAGCTTACCCCATTCGATCGCCTGACCGATCGCGAACACGACGGTCTTTGCTTCCACCGTGATCGTTTCGTTCTCATCGTACTTCGGGGAGAACTTTCCGGTCTCCGGGTCGATCGTGCTCAGGCAGCGCTTCAAGACGAGCCCTTTGACCTTGCCCTCGTCGTCCACGAGGACTTCCTTCGGACCCCAGGAAGGGTTGATCTTTACGTTCTCTTCCTCTGCCTCTTTGATCTCCTCAGGGGAGGCGGGCATCGTCTCGCGCGATTCGAGGCAGAACATCGAAACCGAGCCTGCGCCGAACCGGTGCGCGGTGCGCGCGCAGTCGATCGCCACGTTGCCGCCGCCGACGACCACGACGTCGCCTTCGAGCTTACGTGTGTTGTCGGAGAGCGCCTTATTCAGAAAGCTCACCGCGATCTCGGTCCCCTCCGCGCGTTCGTTCGGAACGCCGGGCAGCCTGCCGCCCTGACAGCCGATCGCGATATAGAACGCTTCGTAGCCCTGCTTTTTGAGTTCTTCGATGGTCACGTCTTTGCCGACCTCGACACCGCAGCGGATGTCGACGCCGAGCGCGCGGATCACGTCGATCTCCGCGTCGATGACGTCCTTTTCAAGCTTGAACGACGGGATGCCGTAGGTCATCATGCCGCCGGGCTTTGCGTTCTTCTCGAAGACGGTGGGGCGATAGCCCATTTCGCCGAGATAGTACGCGGCGGAAAGTCCCGCGGGGCCAGCGCCGATGATGGCGATCTTCTGCTTCCATTCGCCGGTCAGGTTGTTGATGATCTTCTTCGGCACGTAGCGCGTTTCCGCGGAAAGATCGCGGTCCGCAAGGAAGCGCTTCACGTCGTCGATCGCGACGGGCTGGTCGATCGTGCCGCGCGTGCAGGCGTCTTCACAGCGCTTGTTGCACACTCTGCCGCAGATCGCGGGGAAGGGGTTTTCGCGCTTGATGAGCGCAAGCGCTTCATCATAACGGCCTTCCTTCGCCATCTTGAGGTAGCCCTGGATCGGCACATGCGCGGGGCACGCGGTCTTGCACGGCGCGGTGCCCGTCTTGTGCGTGTTGACGCGGGCGGTGTCGCGGTAGTTCTCGTCCCATGCGTACTTGCCCCAGCGGATGCGGTCGGGGAGTACGGATTTCGGATATTCGACCTCTGTGCCGTCCTTTTTGCAAAGCTTCTGACCGAGTTTCAATGCGCCTGCCGGACAGATCTCCACGCAGCGTCCGCAGGCCACGCAGTTTTCCTTCTTGACGCTTGCGGTGTACGCGGACTTGCTCATGTTCGGCGTATTGTAGAGCAGCGAGGTGCGAAGCGCGTTGCAGATCTTGACGTTGCAGTTGCAGATGTCGAAGATGTGATCGGAGCCGTCGATGTTCGTAACCTGATGCACGTAGCCGTTTTCCTCGGCACGGCGCAGGATCTCGAGCGCTTCCTCCTTGGTGATATAGTGCGCTCTGCCGGTTTCAACGGTGTAGTCCGCCATGTCGCCGACCTGAATGCACCAGTCGGATTCGTCGTCCGTGCAGCCTTCGCCGATCATCGCGCGGGACGCGCGGCAGGAGCAGATGCCTGCGGACAGATGTCCGTCGTACTTCTGCAGCCAGTAGGAGATCTTTTCGATGCTGACCGACTCGCGGTTCGCGGCGACTTCCTTTTCGACCGGGATGACGTGCATGCCGATACCGTTGCCGCCGGGACGAACCATCGAGGTGATATGCTCCAGAGGCAGAAACGTCATGCGTTCGAACATCTTGGCGACCGGCGGGTTCCTTTCGATGCGATCGACCGAGGAGTTGAAGAGCTCCGCGCTGCCCGGGACGAAATAGCTCGTGCGATAGCGGATCTCCTTCGGCGCGCCGGGGATCGGTCCGTTATCGTCGTAGTGATCGCCGTAATCGTACTCGACGAAACCGTGCACGCACAGAAGGTTCAGCGTCTCCTTGAAGAGCGCTTCGCCCATCTGCTTGTTCATTTCGAAGAGCTGTTCGTAGGTGTACCACTTGCGCTGCTTCATGGACAGCGCGACGTCGACTTCGTTCTCGTTCAGGATCTCGCGAAGACCCCAGTATTCTTCGTCGGTCGTTTTGAGTCCGAACAGCTTGTGCGGCACGTTGTCCGTGATCTTTGCGCCGAGCTTTGCATACTTTTTCTGCAAAACCGGTTCGCCGTCATACTTGGATTTGGTACGTGGATTCTGATCGTAGGTTTCCGGCATAGCGTTTCTCCTTTATTCTGAAATGGTTTCGTTTTTCCAGTCCGCAACGGCTGTTCTGAGCCATTCTTCCCATTCCGCAAACCCTTCGCCGGTCTTTGCGGACACCGCGAACACGCGGATGGTCGGATTCAGCTTTCTTGCCCTGCTGATGCACGCGTCGAAATCGAAATCGAAATACGGCGCAACGTCGGTTTTCGTGATGATGAGCACGTCACTCTTTGTAAACATCAGCGGGTATTTTAAGGGCTTATCGTCGCCCTCCGGCACGGAGAGCAGCATTACGCAGCGTCCCGCACCGGTGTCGAACTCCGCCGGGCAAATGAGATTGCCGACGTTTTCCAAAAAGACGAGATCGAACTGCTCGTCCCCGAGTCCCTCCAGCGCGCGGCGCGTCATCCCCGCGTCCATGTGGCACATGCCGTCGGTGTGCGCCTGTACGGCTTTCGCCCCGATCTTTTCGATGCGGACCGCGTCCACGTCGGAATCGACGTCCGCTTCCATGACCGCGATGCGCAGCTCGTCTTTCAGATCGCGGATCGTGCGCTCGAGGAGCGTCGTTTTGCCCGCGCCGGGCGACGCCATCAGATTGATGAGCAGCGTGCCCTTCGCTTTGAGCTCGCCGCGCAAAACCTCCGCGTCACGGTCGTTCGACGCCGTGACCGTTTCTTTGAGCTCGATAATTTTCATGGTTTTCCCCTTATTTTGTTATTTGTTTTGATTATATCAGCAAAACTGCCGCAGCGCAAGAAGAAACGTCGGGCAAATCCCGCCGTGCCGCAGAAATCTTTTTTAAGAGGGCACTTGCGTTTTGCATAAAATATGGTATCATATTGTTTTGATACATAATACAAAGGGGAAATAAAGAATGAAGAAATACCTTGCATGGACACTCGCGATCATCATGCTGCTCTCGCTGTCTGTCGCGTGCGCCGGCGATCAGCCCTCTCCGATCGCAACGCCGGAACCGATCGCAACGCCGGAACCCGCCGCAACGGAGGAACCGGAAGAGGATCCGGAGGTGGTCGTCGATCCGTCCGAATGGGAAACCACCGATACGCCCGCATTGACGGAGGAAACCACGACGCTCTTTTATAAAGCGTTCGGAAACCTCCTCGGCGTGAATTACGTCCCGCTTGTGTACCTCGGAAAGCAGGTCATTACGGGAACGGTCCACACGTACCTTGCAAGAGCGACCGTGATCTACCCCGGCGCGAAGGAAACATACGCGCTCGTGTTCCTGTATGAGGAGCCGAACGGGAACGTCCGGATCATGGATATCTCGCGTTCCGCCGTTCCGACCGAAATGGAAGATCCGAACAGCGGATTTGAGCCGGCGGAAGATCCGACGCTGACCGAGGAACTGGTCGCAGGCTTCAAGGAAGCCGTCGCAAACATTGTGAACGTGCAGTATGTGCCTGTCGCGCTGTGCGGCACGAAGGTCGCATCCGGGCTGACGTTCGCGATCATCGCCGAATCCCAGCCGATCGACAAAGATGAGGAACCCGGGTATTCCTTCGTCTATATCGACCGGGATTTGCAGGGCAATTTCAACGTCAACGAGGTCGTCGAGTTCGACGCGGAGCTGGATCCGCCGGGCGAGTACGATCCGACGCCGACGCCGGCACCGACCGCAACGCCGGTTCCGACCGCAACGCCGGTGCCGACCGCAACGCCGGTGCCGACCGCAACGCCTGTACCGACCGCAACGCCGGAACCGACGCCGACCCCGAAGCCG
>CAMYWS010000146.1 GCA_947302865.1 uncultured Clostridia bacterium | reverse complement strand
CGATCTGCGGCGGCAAGGGCTGTCCGTCGTGCAAGAACAGCGGCTGGCTCGAGCTTTGTCCGTGCGGCATGATCCACCCGAACGTGCTCCGGGCGGGCGGCATCGACACCGACAGGTACACGGGCTTCGCGTTCGGTCTGGGACTCACGCGGCTTGCCATGATGAAATACGGGATCAAGGATATCCGCGATCTGAACAGCGGAAATCTGAAAGCCCTCGACCAATTCGTGAAGTAAGGAGGCAGAACCATGAAAGTTTCCATGAACTGGATCTCGGACTATGTGGATTTGTCCGGGCTTGACATCGACGATCTGATCCATCGCTTCACGCTGTCCACCGCGGAGGTGGAGGACGTTTACCATCTCGGCGCCGAGATCAACGGCGTCGTCGTGGCGGAGATTACGAAGATCGAGGAACATCCGAACTCCAAAAAACTGCATCTGCTGGAGCTCGATTTGGGCGATCGCGCCGACCGCTGCGTCTGCGGCGCGCCCAACGTGCGGGTCGGCATGCGCGTTCCGTTTGCGCCGTTCGGCGCATCCGTCGTCGGTATGACGATCGGCGAAGCGACGATCGCGGGCGTGGTCTCGCGCGGGATGTGCTGCTCGGCGGCGGAGCTCGGCATTGCGGATTCGTCCTCGGGGTTATTGGAACTTCCCGCGGACGCGCCGCTCGGAAAGCCGATCAAGGAGCTTTACGCCTTTGAGGACACCGTGTTCGAGGTCGATAACAAGTCGCTGACGAACCGTCCCGACCTTTGGGGTCACTACGGCATCGCGCGCGAGTTTTCGGCGATCGCAAAGCGCCCGTTAAAGCCGCTCGATCTCGACGATCTTGCAAAATACGACGCGCTGGACCCCGTTCCGCTCGGGTTCATCGACCCGGAACTGTGCTGGCGCTATTCCGCGATCCGCGCGGACGGCATCAAAAAGACGGTCAGCCCGATCGACATGCAGATCCGCCTCTATTACTGCGGCATGCGCGCGATCTCGCTTCTGGCGGACCTCACCAACTACGTCATGCTCGAGCTCGGACAGCCGACGCACGCGTTTGATTCGCGCATGGTCGGCACGATCGGCGTACAGCGTTTCCCGGAACCGTTCGCGTTCAAGACGCTTGACGATACGGAGCGGAAGATCGATCCCGAAACGCTGATGATCACAAGCGACGGTCATCCGGTCGCGGTTGCGGGCGTGATGGGCGGACTGAACAGCGAGATCGTCGCCGACACGGATTCCGTGACGCTCGAATGCGCGACGTTCTCCGCGGTCTCCGTGCGCAAAACGTCGAGCCGCATCGGGCTTCGCACCGACGCGAGCATGCGCTATGAAAAGACGCTCGATCCGGAGCTTTGCGCAGTCGCCGCGGGCAGATTCTTAAAGCTGCTGCTTTCCATCGACCCGGAAGCAAAGGTGGTTAGCCGCTATTCTGACTGCTATCAGTATCATTATCCGCAGATCGAGCTGCATTTTGACAAAGCGTTCGTCGACCGCTATACCGGTATCGACATTGCCGACGCGCAGATCAACGATACGCTTTCGCGGCTCGGCTTCGACGTGACCGAACAGAACTCCGTGTTCGACGTGAAGGTCCCGTCGTGGCGCGCCACCAAGGACGTGACGATCCCCGCGGACGTCATCGAGGAGATCACGCGCATCTACGGCTACGACAACTTCATCATCGAGACCACCATGAGCGCGCTGCGCCCGGTAAAGCCGCTTCAGGTCAAGGCGGACGAGGCGGCGGTCAAGGACGCGCTCGTCAAGACTTTCGGCCTGCACGAGGTGCATACGTATCTCTGGTGCGACGCGAAAAAGCTCAGCGATCTGAAGATCCCGCTGCCCGAAAACGTGCGTCTGCTGAACGGCATGAACCCGGACGCGACGGTCCTCCGGACCGCCATGATGCACACGCTGCTGCCGGTATTGAAGGAGAACCGCTTTTACGCGCCGTCGTTCGGCGTGTTCGAGATCGGCAGAACCGTCAAGGGACAGAAGGAAGACGGCACCGCGAACGAGCGCAGAACGCTCGGCGTCGCGCTGCTCTCGCACGAGAAGGAACGCACCGTGTTCCTCGGCGCGCGCGACATGATCGCGTCGATTCTGTTCGATCTCAGAAGGATTCGTCCGACGTTCGAGCGCGTCGAACCGATCAACGCCTGGGAGCATCCCGCAAACACCGCGGCGATCGTGCTTGACGGCAGAACGATCGGCACGATCTCAACCATGCATCCCGAAATCGCGGCGGAGATCGACAAAAAAGCCGCGCTCGTCACGCTCGAGCTCGACATGGATTCGCTGGCTGAGATTCCGGAGGCGGACCTCAAGTATCAGGAAGCATCGCGCTTCCCGGGCATCGACATTGACCTGAGCTTCGTCGTCGACAGGAACGTCACGTTCGCGGACGTCACCGGTCCGTTCTTCGAGGACCGCGACGAGACGCTGAAGGGCATTTCACTCGTCGACATCTACGAAGCGGACGTCAAGAGCATGACGATCCGGCTCTCGTTCGTTTCGCCTGTCAAGACGCTCCAGAAGGCGGAGGTGCAGGCGTATATCGACCGTATCCTGAAGATTCTCGCGGAAAAGAACATCCGCCTGCGCACGGTATAACGCGAACAAGAAGAGAAAGGGAGGAACAGGCATGGCATTCAACGTGGAAAAGGTAACAAACGATCTTGTGAAATGGCTCAACGACTGGTTTCTTGAGAACGGTCCCGGCTGCAACGCCGTGATCGGTATCTCCGGCGGCAAGGACAGCTCGGTCACAGCGGCGCTGTGCGTAAGAGCACTCGGCGCAGACCGCGTCATCGGGGTCCTCATGCCGAACGGCGAGCAGTACGATATCGACGTGGCGCAGGCGCTTGTCAGGCATCTCGGCATCCGCTCCTACGTCGTCAACATCAAGGACGCGTACGACGGCGTCGTGAACGCGGCGCAGACGGCGGGCGTGGAGATGAGCAATCAGGCGTACATCAACCTCGCGCCGCGCATCCGCATGAGCACGCTCTACGCGGTGTCGCAGTCCTATAACGGCCGCGTCATCAACACCTGCAACCTCTCCGAGGACTGGGTCGGCTATTCCACGCGCTACGGCGATTCCGTCGGCGACGTGTGCCCGCTCGGCAAGCTGACGGTCGCGGAAGTCAAAGAGCTCGGCACGTACCTCGGGCTTCCCGACATGTTCGTGCACAAGGTCCCGAGCGACGGCCTCTGCGGCAAGACGGACGAGGACAACCTCGGCTTTACCTACGCGGTGCTCGACCGTTACATCCGCACCGGCGAGATCGACGATCCCGAGACGAAGGCGCTCATCGACCGCAAGCACAAGGCGAACCTCTTCAAGCTGGAGCTGATGCAGACCTTCCAGTACGACCCGAACGCCGAAGAATGACGGGGAAGGAACACGAACCGGTCCGCGCGATCGCAAAGGCAACGGCGCTTCTCGACCTTCTTGCGGAGGCAAAGCGTCCGCTGTCGCTTTCGGAACTCACACAGGCGACGGGCTGGGCAAAGAGCACGGTCTACGGGCTTTTAAGCTCCATGCGAAGCTGCGGGCTTGCGGAGCAGGACGCGCAAAGCGGACGCTATTCGCTCGGCGTGCGCCTGTTCGAGTACGGCAGCGCGGTACAAAGCACGCGCAATATCATCGCGCTTGCAAAGGAGCCGATGGAACGGCTGACGAAAGCGACCGGTGAATCCGCGTCGCTGAGTATGCTCGATCGCGGCGAAGCGCTGGTGCTCTCGCATGCGGAAGCGGATTCGGGCTTTCACATCGTATCGGAGACCGGCGCGCATCTGCCGGCGTTCTGCACGGCGCAGGGCAAGGTACTCCTTTCCTCGCTTTCGGACGCGGCGGTCCGCCGCATCCACGAAGCGCAGTTTCAGCCGTTCACGCCGCACGCGATCGCGACCGCCGACGCGCTCGTTTCGGAGATACAGACGGTGCGCGAAAAGGGCTATGCGATCGAAAACGGCGAGTTCAAGATCGGCGTCCGCGGCGTTGCCGCGCCGATACGGGACCACACCGGCGCGATCCGGTACGCCCTGGGGCTCATCGGCATGTTCCGACGCGTGGATTCGGACGAGTTCCGTGCCGCGACCGCCGAGGTCATCAAAGCCGCCGCGGCGCTTTCCGAAGCGCTCGGGTACCGGGAAAACTGAATGCAGAATGGGCTTCTCCTTTGAGAAGCCCTTTTTTGTTTTCCCGTTTATGGGATTGCAAGGCGGGCGGAACGGTGGTACAATATCCATATGGAATTTGATGCGATCATCAAAAACGGAAACATTCTGGACGGAAGCGGAGCGGACGCGTACCGCGCCGACGTCGGCGTAGCCGGAAAGACGATCGCAGCGATCGGCGATCTTTCGGCTGCAAATGCAAAGGAGATCCTCGACGCGGCGGGCA
>CAMYWS010000145.1 GCA_947302865.1 uncultured Clostridia bacterium | reverse complement strand
GCAATGCCGCCGTCCGGATCGCCCTCCGCCGGGTCGTAGATATAGCCGCAGGGGCCGCACTGATACTTGTCCATGTCATTTCCTCCTTGCTGGATTTATCTGATCCCGATCAAGCGACCGGTCATCATTCGATTGCCCAGACGATCGTAACGGTATCCTCCGCCGTAATCTCCTCCGGCACGATCTCCGGCGCCGCATTATCCGCGCACATCTTGCGTGCCGCGCCCGGATACAGCACCGGGTGCACCGCGAACTCGTTCTCGCCGATCGCGTAGCTGATATGCCGGATGCCCGAAAGCCGTACGCCCGCCGCGCTTGTCAGCGCTTCCGCCTTTGCCTTTGCGTCAGCGACCGCCATGCCGATCAGCGCGTTCTTTGCCGCTTCGCGGTCCTTCACCGTGTAGGTGATGCGGATCTCCGGCGCAAGCGCCGTCTCCGTGATCGCGTTCAGCACCGCGCCGAGCCGTTCGTTCTCCCACGGGAACTCGATCTTCAGCTCGTGGCGGAAGCGGTACCCGACCAGGCGCTGGCGGTAAACGCCGTCCTCCTGGTAGCCCTCGTACTCCGTCTGTACGTTGAAGTTCAGGGTTTTGAGCTCCTCACGCGAAAAGCCGATCGCCCCGATCGCGCTCCGAAGCGTTTCCGTATCGTTCGCCGAACGGCGAAGCGCCTCCGCGTATACCGTCTCCGTGCCTTCGAGCGTCATCGTGATCCGCACGGTATCGGGCTTCAGGCGGATCATGCCGCTGCCCGTCACGCGCAGCGTTCTGCGTTCGTTCATGGCGTTCTCCTTTCGTTGCTTTCAGCTTGATTATACCCTCGGAAAGCCCGCCCGTCAATCCGTAACCGATCAGCGGTCGCCGCGCTCAGCGTAATCCTCCTCGATCCGCTTTTTCCAGTTTGCGGAAGGTCTTGCGCCTTCGCGGATACAGCCGATCGTATCGCTGACCACCTCAAAATTCAGCGCGGTGCCTCTCGCGTCGCACTTGTACCGCACGGCGCGATCCTCCCGGATGCCGAACCGTCGTGCCGCCGCGATCGCGTCAATGTTTGCGCCGAGGAACAGGAATTCCCAGCCGAACCGTTCGCGCTGACGTTCGATCATGCGCTGTACCTCGTCGTACGAATACCGCTTGCTGGCGTTCTCCATGCCGTCCGTTGTGATGACGAAGACCGTTTTTGCGGGACGGTCCTCCTCGCGGGCGTACTTGTGCACGTTGCCGATGTGATGCACCGCGTCGCCGATCGCGTCCAGGAGCGCCGTGCAGCCGCGGACCGTATACTGCCGGTCGGTCATCGGCTCGATCTTCCGAAGATCGACGCGGTCGTGCAGAACGAGGGATTCGTGATCAAACAGGACCGTCGAAACGATCGCGTCGCCCTGCTCTTTCTTTTGTTTTTCGATCATCGCATTGAAGCCGCCGATCGTGTCCGATTCGAGCCCCGCCATGGAGCCGCTGCGATCCAGAATGAAGACCAGTTCCGTAAGATTGCTGTTCATAAGAAGAACCTCCTTTGTTTTTTCTGATCCCATGATAGCAAACACAGAGGAGGTTTTTGTCAATTCACGGTTGACAGTTTCAGCTTGCGCTTCCGGTTTTCAGAAGCGGCAGTCCGCAGTCGAACAGCGCCGTATTGATAACGACGACGCTGTATTCGCCGCGCTCGATGAAATACTGCACGACGAGGTCCGTTTTGCTGCTGCGCGTGAGCGCGTAACCCGCCTTGGAAAGCAGCTTCTGCGTCTCCGCAAGGTTCAGTCTTAACCCCAGCGCAAGCTGGATCGCGGTGCTTTTGGTCGGCTGATAATACTTTTTGTTGATGATCTTGTTGAACAGCTGGCGGCTGATCTCCGCGCGGCGGTAGACGTCCGAATCCTTTTCCCCGCACTCTCTGAGAAGGTCCAAAAGATGCTCGGTAAACGTACTTTCCGCCCCTTTGAGGATCGAATCGAGATCGCTCGGCTTCGCTTTCGCCTCGATTGCATTCAGGCACGGCGCTTCGTCGGACGGTGACTTCGCTTCCGCCGTAAAGTCAACAAACGGCTTCGCAGCGTCATGCGCCGTTTCCGTCGCTTTCGGATACTGCGGCGGTCTGAACTGCTGCCGGAACGACTCCTGCCGCAGCTGTCTGCGTCGGACGCTGTTTGCGTACGGCGCTCCGTACTCGACCTCCTCCGCTTTCCCGACATACCGGTCGTCGATGTACGATCGGAGATCGCCGAACAATCCGCGCGCAAGCGTGTAGGAATCCCCGCCGAATATGACCAGAATGATCCTGAGATCATGGGTCAGCAGAAACTCGGTGAACGCGCCGATCGCCGCGGACAGTGCGCGATCCTTCGGGAATCCGTAAGTCCCGGACGAAAGCAGCGGGAACGCAACCGATCGGCAGCCGAGCCGGTCCGCAAGCGCAAGCGCCGCGTCGTACGACTGTCTGAGCAGCGCTTCCTCGCCGTGCGCGCCGTCTATCCACACGGGTGAAACGGTGTGCAGAACGTATTTGGCCGGCAGGTTGAACGCCGGCGTTTCCGCCGCGCTGCCGACCGGGATCTTACCGACCTCTATACGCGCGGGCAAAAGCCCCGCGCCTGCAGCGCGATAGATCGCGCTTTCGGTCCCCGCGCCGATCACGGGATTCGGATTTGCGGTATTGACGATCGCATCCGCGGCTACGCGCGTGATATCGTCGCGAATGATCTCAAACGGCATGGCCCCTCCTTCTGTGTTACGGATGATACTCGATCAGTACGTCCGCGATCTCGCCGCCCAGCACGGTGACGACCGCGTATTCATGCTCCATTCCGGGATAATGGCGGAAATAATCCCACAGTTCGTCCAGCATGCCGATCGTCGGATCGCCGTCGTTCAGCATCCCGTACACGTTCCAGCCCTCCGAGATCGGCGTCAGCTCGTCGGTAAACGTCGCGTCGACGGCAATCGGCATCAAATACCGTTCGCCCTCGCACATGTACGGCTCTCCGCTCGCATCTAAAAAACGCCAGGTGTTCGTTTCCGGCATATAAACGCAGTATTCCGTTCCGTTGTTGTACAGGATCTTTCGCATGCCGTCCTCTTCGACCAGTTCGACGGTCCGCACCACGAAGCTGTGATCCCCAAGCTGTATGCTGTCGCTGATCCGCGCCTTTGCGATCTCACTGTCGTCCAGCTCCACGCATTTCAATTCGCTGACCGTCGCCCATGTGCGTCCGCTGTCGTCGGTCGTAAGATCGCTGTGGATCATCACCCGGTACGTTCCGTCCGCAAGGCGTCGTGCCGACACTCCGACGGGTGCGCCGTTCCCGCCTTCCGAAAGCCCTGCCGTCTCCTGCGGCGTTTCCGTCGTCTGCGTTTCGTCGGTCTGCGCAGCCGTATCGCCCGACGCGCAGGCGATCAGCAGCATCGACGCAAGCAAAAGGACGATACCGGAAAGCATCCTGTTCCAGTTGTGTTTGTTCATCGAATCCTGCTCGTCTCCTCCTGTTTCCCGTCGCAGGACGGTCTCTTCGGTCGTTTTTCGGAAATGAAAAAAGATGCCGAACGGCACCTTTTTCATTGATACATCAATAGCGCAGTTCGGAGATCAGATCTTCAAACGGAACTTCCTTATCCTCTATTTCCGTATTGTCCGTGAGAATCGGAGTCGTCTTCTTTTCTTCCATCTCATCGTCCCCCCGCCTTTGTTTTCAACTGTATTTTACTCCGAAACGCGGGCAGGGTCAACGGTTTCGGCGCTGTGTTAACGGAAAGTTAAAACCGTCTTCACACATGCGCACAAGCGAGTTCTGATTCAGAATCGCTCGGGCAAAAGCGCCTCGCTTTCGATCTCGATGACGTCGCCGATGTCCAGCACCCGTCCCGAATCGAGGGTGATATATCCGTACAGAAAATCGGCGTTTACGATCCGTCCTCCCACGTCCTCATACGTGCCGCCGCTCTTTTTCGGGTCCGCTACAAAGCACGTAAAGACCGCCTCCGCGGGCGGGTCCGCGCAAAGGAGCGCGGAAAGCTTGCGGTTCAGCTCCTCTTTTTTGTGCTCGTCAGGCACGATGCGCCGTTCGGTGTATCGCGCCGCCTCGTGGATCAGATCGTCGTAGCCGGTCAGCGCGGCGAACGGCGCGAACTGGGCAGCGCGATTCGTCCGGGGCATTCTCGGATGCTTCGGTGAATCCGGATGCTCCCGGTCGATGATGTCGCCGTACTGTTCCCTTGCGTCGCTCATGCCGCGTATCCTCTCGTCACTTTACGATCTCCGCGATCGCTTCGATCTCGACCAGCACGTTCTTCGGCAGCGTCTTCACCGCCACACAGGAGCGCGCCGGCGCGCCCTTGATGTATGCTGCGTATACTGCGTTGAACGCCGCAAAATCAGCCATGTCCGCGATAAAGCAGGTCGTTTTCACGATGCTGTCCATCGTCGCGCCGCCCGC
>CAMYWS010000144.1 GCA_947302865.1 uncultured Clostridia bacterium | reverse complement strand
GTGTAGTTGCTGTCTTCCGTCTTTGTTACCGTCGCATCGGCCGTCTTCGTGTGCGCTTTCGGACGGAGAGGCTGCTGACGAAATCCGTGCAGGTATCGAGGAGTAACGAAATATCATCCTGGTGACGGATACCGCGCGCATCTCGCGGCAGAAACAGCGAGAGCCTCCGCCGACCGGTTTTCTACACGATATACGGCTGCAAACCGCGTCATCGCGCAGCATCTTGAACATACATACGTTGCAATAAACCAGCCATCAGTCAATCGAATCAAAAACAGCGGCACGCCGGGTTCCGGTGTGCCGCTTTAAGATACTGCGTTCGGGTCATGCGACGTCGATCACGACGTATTCGGAATAGCAGCCGGTTTTGAAGGGGATCGCCCAGCCGGAAAGCCCGGAGGTGACGATAAAGTTCGTATCGGCGCGGCGGGACAGTCCGTAGACCGCATCGTAAGCCCCAATCCAACGACCGATCCATCTTGCGGGCAGGAGATGCCCGCCGTGCGTATGCCCCGACAGCACCAGATCGACGCCCGCAGCCGCTTCTGCGTCGTAATCGTTGGGCTGATGGTCGAGCACGATCGTATAGCGGGAATCGTCAAACGGCAGCGCATCCATGGGAAGGCGGTCCATCGACCGGTCCCTGCGTCCCAACAGCGCGTACTGCTCCCCGATCGGAACCGTTTCGTCTTCCAATATGATGATACCGTTTTCCGTCAGCGCATTTCTTAGGTCTGCCGCGGTGAAATCACGCTGCCGGTATCCGTTGTCGTGGTTGCCGTAGGCGAAATACACCCCGTACGTCGTTTTCAGATCGCCGAGCGCGCGGCAGGCGGCCTGCATATCGGCAGCATTGGAATCGTCGTCCACATAATCGCCGACCACGACCACCAGATCGGGCTGTGTCGATTGGATCCGCTCCATCGTCTCTCTGAAGCCGTCACCGTCCAGTGTGACGCCGAGGTGCGCGTCCGCGATCAGCACGATCCGCAGCGGCTCGGTCGTCTTGTCTGTTTCCACGGTGTAGTTCGTCTGCCGGATGTGATGCGCCGCGATCCAGCCCGCGCCGAGATAGATCGCTGTCAGCAGGATCGCGATCGCGCCCGCAAAATACCGTTTTGGTTCCGTTCTGCGGATGCGCCGCACGATCCACGCGGCAAGGTCGCAAAGAAGCCATATGAGCGCCAGATGCAGCACGACGATGACGACCGAATACACGTTGATGAACGCGAACAGAAACAGCAGCCCTGCCGAAGCGACGGCAAGCAGCCAAGACAGCGCCTTATGTTTTTTTGAAAGCGCACGCATAAACGAGAACCGACGCACCCGGGTCACAAGATAGACGAACGCGCCGAGCCCCAATACCCCGACGAAGATCAGAAGAAAAAACCAAAGTCTCATGTTGTCAACCCTTTCGTATCCGTTTCCGGATCAATGAGCGCGCTTTACAGATCGGACATTCCGCATCCTTCCAGCCGATCGATCACCAGCAGGTCCGCAGGCAGCCAGTTCACACTGCGCAGGTGATCCGAGGACAGCCAGCAGGCGGATTCGTGTTCCAGAAGTTCCAGTCTGCCCTGCGCGACGGCGCAGATGAAGCAATCCATGGACAGACGGAATTCCGGGTTATCGTATTCCACCGTCGTCAGGAACCGTTCGATTTGAACGGTCGCCGCAAGCTCCTCTTTGATCTCACGGATCAACGCTTCCTCCGGCGTCTCCCCCGCCTCGATCTTTCCGCCGGGAAATTCCCAATAGTCCTTGTACGCACCGTATCCGCGCTGCGTTGCAAAGATCTTTCCGTCTTTCTGTATAATGGCCGCGACGACTCTGATCGTTTTCATGATACGGTCCTGCAAACACTCTGTTTCATTGTTCCGCCGGTCGGTCCGGGAACCAGCCCATGTTGAACCGGACTTCCTTTCGTTCGACATCATTGTTCGTATAGCAGCAGCTGTCAAACCCGATCAGCGTAAACCCTTCATGCAGATAGAAATCGACGGCCTGCACGTTGCAGGATTGCGCTTCCGGCATCAGCACGCGGTACCCGCCTTTTACGGTCAGCTCCTTGGCAAGATCGATCAGTTTCTTTCCGTATCCCTGCCCTCTCAGTTCTTCGCCGACGAGCAGTTCCGTCACAAGCAGTCTGTTCGACCATTCTTCGGGGCATACCTCTATCATGGCAAACAGTTTCCCGCCGTCCGGGATCCCGAACGTACGCGCGTTCTCCCACCAGTCCGCATACAGTCGGTCCGGGTAACCCGCATCCTCCGAAAGATGGGCGACCGGCGACGGAAAGCGCTTTTTCCGGATGGGGATCGAAAACCCATCCGCCGTCTTTTTCACGCAGAGATCGTAATAGCTGCCTGCGGTATAGGACATGGGCAGCGGGAAGCCCTTCCATCTGTCCTTTTCCAGTTCGGTAATGATATATTCCTTCACAGGCAGTGTCCGCCTTTCATCGATGATCCGTCTTTCGGTGACCCTTTCCGTGTTCTGATTATAGCGGATTCGGGTCGTCGAATCAATACAGAAATCACGAACCACACGCAAAAACGTGTGGTTCGCTTTTGTCAAAAACAGGATCCGCCTATGGGCAGGTCCTGTTTTCTCTTCTCTTTGGCTGACGAGTAAAATCCCGATATCACGGGCAAATGCGCGATCTCAAGACAGATCTCCGCCGTTGCGTTCGTCCCGGCCGTGATTGTACATGTTCGTCGCCGCGCGGATCGTTTCCGTCATAAACGGCGCGGTCAGATCCGCTTCTCCGGTTCGCGGGCAGTGTGTCCTTCATCCGCTGCTCCGCGGCGGCGACGGCAAGCCGTCCGTACCCCCTGTTCCGGCACGTCGGGAAAATATAGACGTAGAGGAAGCCGTCCTCTTCGAGGATCGCAAGCCCCACGACAGTGTCTCCTTCGCGGATCGCGCAGATCTCGTCGCCGTTTTCTTCAAGCCATTCGAATGTGTCCTCGCCGGTCTCGTCGCAGTCAACATTTTCGAGATACGGCGTGATGTCTTCGACCTTCACAAATTCGATCGTTTTTGACCGTTCCATAAGTATTTATTCTATGTGATTTACAGTTTATTACAGGTGATCCCGTCGATCACGAGGCAGTTGTCGCCGAACGTGATCCGCACGGAACCGCTCGCTCTGCCGAACGTATTCTCCCCGAGCGGCAGCAGCTTAAACGTGAAATCGCCCTTCATCTCGTTGTAGGTGAGACCGTACAAGCTTCCGTCCTGCATCCAGACCCTTTTCAGCATGAAGTCCCTGCACAGCGGTTCATAATCACCGCAGTAATCCGGCCACTTGCTCTTATCGGGATCCTTCAGCATGAGATTCTGCGCCTCGTTGACCCAGAAGTACACATATTCGCGATCGAACCGGTATCCTAACTTTTCCGCGAGATGCACCGAGATCAGATTCGCCGCGTCCCAGCGCGGTTCCAGCCCATCGTCCATGCAGGACAGGATCAGCTTTGCTCCGACGGCGGTCGCAAGGCCCTTGCGCCGCTCCGACGAATCGGTGTCGATCTCGATCTCGATGCCGTCGTGATAGCTGTTCGCGGACGATGCGCCTGCAACCACCTTGCCGTCCTTCAGCACGACGAACCCGCGTCCCTGCTCCAAAAACGCTTCTTTCGTCTCGTAATCACCGACGAGGTCCTGCACATCGGCGTCTTCGGCCAAAGGGATCATATCGTAGATCTCGCTGTCGATCCGTCTCAGAACGTAGCCTTTTGGCAGCGCATCGACGAACGATTGGAGCTTTTTCCGATCGAAGTCTTTGCACCGATGGATCGCATAGCGGGTGGTCGGTTCGGCCTCCGGGTAACATTCCAAAAAGAGCGCTTCCCATTCTTTCTCTTTGGACAGCAGCGCCGTTTCTTTCGACTGCCTGTTTTTGACAAGCTCCATGTCCGGCTCTCCCGCAAAGTATTCGGCTTCGTCCTCATACAGCATCGCTGAACGCGGCGTGTCCGGATCGGTCACAAAGATTTTGAGCTCCAGATTCGGGATGTCGAGAAGCCCGGGCAGCATCCAGTCTCCGAACAGGTGCGCGACCTTGGAGACGTCTGTTAATTCATATATCATACATTTCTCCTTCCTTATTCCAGTTTTTTGCAGGTATTTTCTCCGTACGTCACGTAACCCTCGGTAAAGGTCAGCCTGATCATTCCGCCCTTCCTGCCGAATGTATTCTCGCCGATCGGATAGAGGCGGAACGTCAGGTCGTCTCCATCGTCGTCGATCGCGTTTGCGTACAGCTCACCGTCCTTCATGAAGACCTCGTCGATGATGAAATCGTCCTCTTCCGGGTGTTCGTACTTGCTGCAAAAGCTTTCCCACTTCGATTTGTCTGGATCCTTGACCGCGATATCCTCAATGGTTTGAATCGGCGCGGGTTCCTTGCCCTTAGCGATCTCGCGCATGCCGATGA
>CAMYWS010000143.1 GCA_947302865.1 uncultured Clostridia bacterium | reverse complement strand
CGTACCGCCGCAAATCAAAACATGCGTACGAATCATTCTGTCTTTCCTCCGTTATCCTTCCACCGCACCGATGGTATATTTTGTGACGGGTTTACCGTCGATCAGATGCTGCTTGATGATCTCGGGAACCATTTCGGGCTTGACCTTGACGTAGGTCACGCGTTCCTTGTCGCCTTCAAAGACCTCGACGATCGGCTCGAAGCGGCACATGCCGATGCAGCCGGTCTGCGTGACGGTCACCTTATCGCCGAGATTCTGTTCCGCAACCTGTTCCACAAATGCGTTCAGAACGGGGCGCGCACCCGCCGCGATACCGCAGGTCGCCATGCCGACGACGACGCGGATCTCACCGGTGCCTTCACGAAGAGCGACCTTGTTTTTCATTCTTTCACGAATTTCTGCAAGTTCTTTCAATGATTTCATGAGTTTGATCCTTTCGTTTTGTAGATTTTTCTGAATATCTTCAAGCCTCCGAAGCGTATTGCTCCGTCAGCATATCCCGGATCCATGCGAGGACTTCGTATTCATCCAGCGGTACGTCGTCCCCGAGAACCTGTCGGACCTCGCGCGTGTCGAGCTCGACCGTGCGGTCCGGCAGCGTGTGCCGGAAAAGAAAATCCGTTTTCGCGCTGCCGCGGATCAGCAGCGTGATCGTCGAGACCACGTCGCCGAGCGGCGTAAAATCCAGATGCGTCTTGTCGAACGTCGCGGAGATCTCCGTTCCGCAGTGCGCGGGATCGACCGCACGTTCCGTCGACCGGATCGTGAGCGTTCCACCCGTCTGCTCCGCGGCAAGCTTCAGAAGCGGGATCCCCATCCCCACCTTTCGCGTGGTGCGCGTCGTGGAAAACGGGTCGACGACGGTTTTCAGGAATTCTTCGCTCATTCCGTAGCCGTTGTCCCTGATCGTCAGCTTCAAAGTCGTGTCCGTCTCGTCCAGCAGGATCTCGATCAGCGACGCCTCCGCGCGGATCGAGTTTTGCGCAATATCAAGTATGTTCAGGCTGAGCTCTTTCACAGCTTCCCCTCCCTGAGCTTTCGGAACAAATCGTGCCGTACGGCTTCCGGTTCGGTCTCATCCGTGTCCAGCTCGAGCGTGCCTCCCGCTTCGCCGATCTCCCAGAGCCGGTGCGCGTCCGAGCAGACGACGATCGTTCGTCCTTCGGCAAGCTTCGCGTTCTCCGCGTCTCTGAGCTCCGCGATCCGAAATGCCGGTTCCGGCGGGAATGCGCCGAGTACCGCCAGAAGTCCGTTCGAATCGCGGTCGATGTGCGCCGGCCAGCAGACGCCGTCGTGCGCTTTGACCAGCTCCGCGGCGGAAGCGAGATCCAGATCCGTCGCCGCCGGGAGAAAGTACGGATCCTCTCCGATCTTTTCGTCCCGTTCGTTCAGAATCGGCTGTTCGCCGAAGATCTCGACGCGGTTTTTGATCTTCATCCGATGTTCTTTGACCTCTGCTCCGAACGCAAGCGCGTCGTCGAGCGTTTCAAAGATGCACAGAAGATGGATATCCTCCGCCGTCGTCAGCTCCATGCCCGCGATCGGCACGATGCCGTATTCCCCGCACGCGGCGAAGAACGCCGGACAGTTGTCGACCGTGTTGTGATCCGTCAGCGCAACGATGCCGAGTTCATTCAGGTGCGCCATGCCCGCGATGTTGCAGGGCGTCATGTCCATGTCCCCGCACGGAGACAGGCATGAATGCAGATGCAGATCGTAGGCGACCGTCCTCATCTGAGCAGCGCGCCGACTTCGGTGCAGACCTCAAACGTGGATTTTTCGGTAAGCAGCAGATTGAGTCCGTGCAGCCGCGCCGCATTGACCGCCGCTTCGTCCGGGCGAACGCCCTCCGAAAACACGATGCAGGCGCAGTCCGTCAGCTGTCCGACCGCCGCCACGTTCACGTTGGACATGATCGTGACCCAGCAGTCGCCGCTTTCGGCGCGTCCCATGACCCAGCTCAAAAGATCTCCCGCGTATCCGCCGGTGACCTCGCGGTCGTCCTCGGACAAAAGAAGCGGTTCATATCCGGTTTTTTCGATCAGCTCGCGTACTGTCATAGCGTCCTCACTTTCCGTCGTCGCGTTCGAGTTCTCTCAAAAGCTCACGCATGCGGATCACGCAGTCGTCGAGGCGGGATTCGCCCCGCACAACGTCCTCCGCGTGCGCGCGGCAGGTCGGAGCGCCGCAGGAACCGCAGTCCATGCCGGGCAGCTGCTTATAGATGCGCTCGATCTCCGCCATCATGCGGAACGACTGCATCCGGTCTGCGCCGAGGATCTCCGCCGAGCTGTATTCGCCGGGTTCGACTGTCATGACCTCGCTCGGGATCGGATCGTTTTCCCTGAGGATCACGTGGTTTTGCGCGACCGGCATATACCGCTGCAGCGCACGAATACGCACGCGCGCGATATACGGGTTCTCGACCGCCATGACGCCGCCGACGCAGCCGCCGGGGCAAGCGTTCAGCTCGACGAATTTCAGATCCGGGAAATGTCCCATCTCGATATCGTCCAGCACGCGGATGACGTTCTCGATGCCGTCCGCCGCCAGATAGTGGTCATTCATCAGCGCGCTTGCTTCGCCGCCGGACGACGACCAGCTCATGCCGATCATACCGGATTCGCTCGTCACGTCCGGGATCTTCGCCCGATCCATTTTGGACAGGACGCGGAAGTAGATATCGCTCATGGAGACGACGTAATCGACGTAACGTTCCTTGTCCGCAGGCGTGTTCTTGACCCAGCTGACCTTTGCGGGACACGGGGAGATGAACACGGTGCAGATATCCTCGGGCCTGAGCTCGGGATGATCCTTCAGCGCGCGTTCCTTCGCGAGCTTGCCCGCAAGCTCGACGGGCGGCGAGATCGGGACCATCTTGGTTCTCAATGACGGGAACCGAAGTGAAATCAGCCGAACGACGACGGGACATGCCGTGCTGATAAACGGCGCGTGCGACATCCCCATACGCTTCATATAAGTGCGGGTGTAGTCGGTGACAAGCTCCGCTGCCTTGGCGACCTCGAACACGTCGGAAAAGCCGAGGTTCTTGAGTCCCTGCAGCAGATAATCCGTATCGTCGAGGTTTGCAAACTGTCCGAACAGCGACGGCGCGGGAAGCGCGATAAGGTACTTGCCGTGGTCGATCGAATCCCATTCGTCAAAGTTCGCCTTCTTTGCCTTGTACGGGCAGTGGCGGATGCATTCGCCGCAGTCGATGCAGAGGTTCGGATTGATACAAGCTTTGCCGTCGCGGATGCGGATCGCCTGCGTAGGGCAGCGGCGCAAGCAGGTGGTACACCCCTTGCACTTGGTCGCATCTAATGAAACGGAATGCTTGTATACGATCATGGTGCCTCCTTATGCCGATCTGAACTTCATGGTGATCGTCGTGCCGACGCCGACGACGGAGTCGATTTTCAACTCATCCGAGTAACGCTTCATGTTCGGCAGACCCATGCCTGCGCCGAAGCCGAGCGAACGAATGTTGTCCGGTGCGGTGGAATAGCCCTCCTGCATGGCAAGCCCGACGTCCTTGATGCCGGGACCGACGTCCTTCAGGATGACCGTGATGCAGTCCGGCGTCACATACACGTCTGCGTCCCCGCCCTTGGCGTGGATGACCATGTTGATCTCGCCTTCGTACATCGCGACGGAGATGCGGCGGATCAGATCGGGATGATATCCCATCTGACGCAGCATCCTTTTTACCTGAACGGACGCCTCGCCCGCGGACGTAAAATTGTTGCCGTCCACGTCGTAATGGAAATGGAGCGCGTTGCTGTCTTCCGTCATCTTCTCAGACCGCCTTCGTACAGTTTGCCGCAGGTCTCGAACATCGTCATTTTCGTTTCGAGCATTGCGATCTCATTATCGGCTGCAAGCCGCTTGATCTCCTCCGAAGCGGTCTTTCCGCGGACGACGATGATGCAGTTCATGTCGAGCATGTGCGCGGTGCGCACGATCTGCGGGTTCAGAAGTCCCGTCACAAGGACGGCGTGACCTTCCCCGAATGCGAGCACGTCGCTCATCATGTCGCTTGCGAACGCGCCGGACAGATCTTCGTCCATCTGCTCCGGCTCTGCGTAGATCACTGCGTCGATTCGTTCGGCGATCTCCCGGATAGTCATACTCGTTTCCTTTCGATTATGCGCGGAATTTGTCCAAGATACCCTTGACGTCTGCGGGGATCAGCCGTCCGAAAACGTCGTCGTCGATTGTCATAACCGGAGCAAGACCGCAGCAGCCGAGGCAGCGGGTCGCTTCGAGCGTAAACTTACCGTCGTTGGTGGTATGTCCCGCCTTGATGCCGAGCTGGCGTTCCAGCTCCGCAAGGATGTCCGCGGAGCCCTTGACGTAGCAGGCGGTACCGAGGCAGACGCGGATCAGATGTTCGCCCTTCGGCTCCAGCGTGAACCAGGAATAGAACGTGGATACGCCGTAAACCT
>CAMYWS010000142.1 GCA_947302865.1 uncultured Clostridia bacterium | reverse complement strand
ACAGATAGATGCAGTTGCCGAGCGATTTGGACATCTTCGCCTTGCCGTCGACGCCTGGAAGACGCCGCTGCGTCTCGTTTTCCGGGATCATCGCCTTCGGGAACACGAGCGTTTCGCCGTAGATGCGGTTGAACTTCTCGACGATCTCGCGTGTCTGTTCGATCATCGGGAGTTGGTCCTCGCCGACCGGGACGACGGTCGCGTTGAACGCCGTGATGTCCGCCGCCTGCGAGACCGGATAGCTGAAAAAGCCCGCCGGAAGCCCCTCGTCCGCAAAGCCGCGCATCTGGATCTCCGCCTTGACGGTGGGATTCCTCGAGAGCCGCGCGGTCGTCACGAGGTTCATATAATAGAATGTCAGCGCGTGCAGCGCGGGAAGCGCGGACTGGATGCAGATCGTGGATTTGTTGGGATCGATTCCAACAGAAAGATAGTCCAGCGCAACCTGAATGATGTTGTCGCGGATCTTCGCGGGGTTGTCCGCGTTGTCCGTCAGCGCCTGATCGTCCGCGATGAGAATGTTGATCGCGTCGAATTTACCGGAGTTCTGCAGCTCCACGCGACGTTTCAAAGAGCCGACGTAATGGCCGAGATGGAGACGCCCGGTCGGACGGTCACCGGTCAGAATGATGTTTTTCTCTTTATCCATAATACCTTGCCTCCGCAGGAAAACTTCAAATATAGTGCATTATACCGCATATCACATCGTTCGTCTATACCGAGTTTCTTGAATCCGACCGATTTTTGTGGTAGAATGCAGAAAAAGGAGGGTCTGAAATGGAATTGTTTCGGCTGTGCGTCGCGGATCTCGACGCGCTCGTTCCGCTGCACATCGCATACAAGGAAGCCATCGGCGAGGACGCGCCGTCGGCGGAGGATCTGTTTGCATTAAAGGGTGCGATCGATTCCGGTCGCATTCTGTTCTTCGGCTGCCGAGAAAACGGCATGCTTATCGGCTGCTGTTCCGTATCAATTACGTTTTCGACCTTCTGCTACGCCTCATGCGGTGTTTTCGAGGACTTCTATATCCTTCCCGCATACCGGCACAGGGGCGTCGCCCGTGCGCTCGTGCGGTTCGCCTATGAAAACAGCGCCGTTTCGTCCATGACTGTCGGCTGCGCGGACTGCGATCTGATGATGTACAAAGCGCTCGGCTTTTCGGTCCCGATCGGAAACATGCTGGCTTTTGAAGCATAAATAAGCGCCGGAAAACCGGCGCTTTTATTGTTCTTATTCAAGGAAGTCCTTGAGCTTCTTGCTTCTGGACGGGTGACGGAGCTTGCGCAATGCCTTCGCTTCGATCTGACGGATGCGCTCACGCGTGACGTTGAACTCCTTGCCGACCTCCTCGAGCGTGCGTGCTTTGCCGTCGTCGAGACCGTAGCGGAGACGCAGGACCTTCGCTTCGCGCGGGGTGAGCGTATTGAGGACCTCCACAAGCTGTTCCTTCAGCAGCGCGACCGCCACAGCGTCTGCGGGCGCGGGCGCGTCGTCGTCCGGGATGAAGTCACCGAGGTGCGAATCGTCCTCTTCGCCGATCGGCGTTTCCAGAGAGACCGGCTCCTGCGCGATCTTCAGGATCTCGCGGACCTTATCCTCGGAGATGCCCATTTCCTTTGCGATCTCGTCGGGACGCGGGTCACGGCCGAGCTCCTGCACAAGCTGGCGGTTCACGCGGATCAGCTTGTTGATCGTCTCCACCATGTGGACCGGGATGCGGATCGTTCGCGCCTGGTCCGCGATCGCGCGGGTGATCGCCTGACGGATCCACCACGTCGCGTACGTCGAGAACTTATAGCCCTTGCGGTAGTCGAACTTTTCGACCGCTTTGATAAGGCCCAGATTGCCCTCCTGAATAAGGTCGAGGAACAGCATACCGCGGCCGACGTAACGCTTTGCGATCGAAACGACCAGTCGCAGGTTCGCTTCCGCAAGCTGATGCTTTGCATCGAGGTCGCCCTCCGCCATGCGCTGCGCGATCTCGATCTCCTGCTGTGCGGTGAGCAGCGGGACCTTGCCGATTTCCTTGAGATACATGCGAACCGGGTCGTCGATGTTGATGCCCTCGGTGGGCGCGAGCATCGTTTCGATCTCGGCGATCTCCTCGTCCATGTCCTCGGGGACTTCGACCTCTTCCACGATGTCGATGTTCAGCTCTTCGAGTTCGCCGTAGACCTTGTCCATCTGATCGGCGTCGACGCCGACCTCGTTCATTACGTCCATGACCTCGTTGAACGTCAGCATGCCCTTCTGCTTGCCTCTGTCCAAAAGCTCACGGATGCGCTGTTCCGCGTTGACAGGTTTCGGCTCGTCCTCGTCGTCCGCGTAGTCGTCCAGCAGTTCCGGTTCTTCCTCCGCCGGTTTTTCGATCTTTTTCCTGCTCTTCGAAGATTTCTTCGGCTTTTCCGTAACCGGCTCGTCCTCCGGAACGGGTTCGGGTTCCGGCGCGGGCTCGACGGGCGCTTCGACAGGCGCGGGTTCAGCCGGTTCTTCCGCGGGCTTCGGTTCTGTCTTCTTCGTGCTCCCGGACGCCTTCTTCGGCTTTTCCGGCGCGGGTTCGACCGACTCCGGCGCAGGCTCCGCGGGCGCTTCGACCGGCGCGGGTTCGGCCGTGATTTCCTCCGGCTTCGGCTCCGCCTTCTTTTTGCTTCTCGACGCCTTCTTCGGCTTTTCCGGCGCGGATTCGGCCGGCGTCTCGACCGTCGTTTCGACCGGTTCCGTCCCGGTCTTCTTCGGCTTTGCTACGCGTTTTGCCGTTGTCTTCGGCGTTTCCGGCGTTTCGACCGATTCCGTCGCTTCTGCGGCTTCCTGCCTGGTCTTCTTAGACTTTTTCGTGGTTTTTGTTTCTTCCATATCCCGTCTCCTTATTTATTTGCCCGTATGCGTTCGGTGATCTCTTTCAAAACGGCGTTGCGTTCCTCCGCCGTCAAATCCGGTTTTTTGAGTTTCTCCTGCAGCCTTGCGATCTCGTCCGCCTCGTTTTCCCTGCGCATGCGGCGGACACAGTCGATCGCGGTCTCCTGTGCGTTCTCCATGGCTTCCTCTTCGCGAAGCACGGATGAAGCGGTCTCCGCTTCCTTTTCCGGAAGCTCGCTGATGTAGGCGGCTGCTGAAAACGCGCTGCCCTGCTCGCACATGTGCAGAAACATCGCGCGATACGTTTCGTTTCGGATCAGGTCCGCTGCATTCTCGCCGATCGCGTAGCCGAGCGCTTTTTTATCATGCAGGCATGCCAGCATGAGCGTGCGTTCGATGACGTCGCGCGGGTCCTCGTCGGCGTCGATCCGTTTGCGGAATCCGCCGCGGATGGTCGTCCTGCTTTCGGAAAGCTGCAGTCCGCCGCTGCGTACCCCCTGTGCTTCGAGCGCTTCCAGCGCGTAGCCGGTTTTCTTTGCGATCAGCTTATAGTACCGTTCCTGCTCGATCGGCTGCAGCCCCGCCACGAACGCGCATGCCGCCTTTGCGTAACGTTCGCGTCCGTTTTCATCGTTCAGGTCGTAGCCCTTCGCCATCGCTTCGAGCTTGAACGCGTTCAGTGAAAGCGCGTTGTCCTTGAGCCGGTCGAAGCCCTCCTTGCCGTACACCTGCACATACTCATCCGGGTCGAGGTTGTCCGGGATCGTGATAACCCGCACCTCAAGCCCCTCGGCTTTCAGGATATCGAGCCCTCGGACCGTGGCGTTCTGCCCCGCGGCGTCGCCGTCATAGGAGATATAAACCGTATTGACGTAACGTTTCAACAGCCGCGCCTGCTGCTGCGTCAGCGCCGTGCCCAGACTTGCAACTGCGTTTTTTACGCCCGCCTTATAGAGCCCGATCACGTCCATATAGCCCTCGACCATGATAAGATCGTCGAGCTTTTCGTTTTTGTGCAGATACAATCCGTACAAATTGTTGCGCTTGTTGTAGACCGGCGTGTCGCCCGTGTTGATGTACTTCGGCTTCTCGTCGCCCATCACGCGCGCGCCGAAACCGAGGACTTGTCCGTTCACGCCGAGGATCGGAAAGATCAGCCGTCCGCGGAACGCGTCATAGACCGTGCCGCGCTCTGTATTGTGCACAAGCAGACCCGCGTCGACGAGTTCTTTTTCGGAATAACCCTTACCCTTCAAAAGCTTTAAGAGCGAATCCCATGTGTCCGGCGCATAGCCGATGCCGAACCGTGTGACGATCTCCGCGTTCAGACCGCGTCTTGCAGCGTACAACTGTGCTTCCTTACCCGTTTCGGGATCGAGAAAGCATCTGGAATAATACCGCGCCGCTTCGGTGTTCGCCTCGATCATGCGCTTTTTATATGCGCGCTGCCGCTGCATTTCGCGGTCGTTGATCTCGTTCGGAAGCTCCATGCCGACGCGGTTTGCAAGCTGCTGCACCGCCTCATAGAACGTGAGACGCTCCATGTCCATGACAAACTGTATCACGGTTCCTCCCGCGTGACAGCCGAAGCAGTAAAAGAGCTGCTTGTCCGGCGAAACGGAGAACGACGGTG
>CAMYWS010000141.1 GCA_947302865.1 uncultured Clostridia bacterium | reverse complement strand
GACCTCGAAGATCTCCTCCTCCGCGCCGGAAAGAGCGTTCACATAGACGATGAAGAACGTCTCGCCGCGCGTGCATTTGAACTCGTAGCAGAGGATCTCGTGCGTGTTCGATTTCGGGATCAGGGCAAGCGCCGTGTGCTCGGGCGTCAGCGCGTCGTTCAGCGCGTTTATTGCGTCCGCTTCGGTGAGGATCGCGGTCGAAAGATCACGCTCGCGGTGGTGGAAGCGGTAGTTGATCGCGTCGAGCCCGATCACCTGCTGCGTAATGCGGTCGACATAGACCTTGACAAGATCGGCATAGAGGATCACGCCGTTCTGCACGGCGGCGTAGTTCAGGACCACCGTTCCCGCGTAATACTGCGCGTAGGACGGCTCCATTCTGCCGAAGCCGTGCGCTTCAAGGTACGCGCTTGCCGCCGCGTGCAGGCGTTCGCTCTCCCCGTCGCTCGGGGGATCGTTCTTGTCGCCGGCGGGCGTGCCCATAAAATACAGCAGCAGACCGCCGCGTTCGGTGATCGAAACGCACAGCTCGCCCTGATCGTCGTTTGCCGAAAAATCGTAGGTCGCGATCAGACTTTCCGTGCGTCCGTCCAATTGCAGCGTGCGGTCCGGGAACAGCTCGCCCGCGATGCGCACGGCTTCGTTTTCGTCCACCGTCTCTGCGGGAAGGCCCAAGGGCTCCGCCTGCTCGCTGCTTTCGGAAAACGGGCCGTCATACAGGAGCGACGGATAGTTTGCGATGTTCTCCTCGTCAGTCTCACCGCTGTAAAAGCCGTCCTCCGGCGCGGTCGGAAAGCTTCCGTCCATGCAGCCGCCGTCGTATTGTTCCGCAAGCCCCGAACAGCAGGTCCTGAGCTCTCCGAGGGAACCGAGCTGCTCCTCGGTGAGCATCTGTCCGGAAAGCACGCGATCCATCAGCGTCTCGGCAAAGTCGCCGGTGCGGGTCAGAAACCGCATCAGCCCCTCGTCGTCCGCGTGCGCGAC
This sequence comes from uncultured Clostridia bacterium, assembly GCA_947302865.1. Next base: position 3,514 of record CAMYWS010000141.1, on the reverse strand, counting down.
CGGCAGCAGCGACAGCGCACGCACCGCGCCGGCGCTGAGACGTCGGATATCCGCGAACGATTTCGAAAGGCGTGCGGGCGTACCCGCCGCTTCGAGCTTGCTGAGCGCGACGTTCAGATCGTTCAGGTCGTTGGAAAGCGTGCGGTAGGCGCTTTCGGTCTGCGCCTCGATCACACGCTGCTGCTCAGCGATCGTCTTGCGCTGTTTGAAAAACGTAACGGTCATCACCGCGAGTCCGATCAAAAGGATCGCGGGGACGCCGAACAGCCAGATTTTCTTGGATACTCGTATCATTTGCAAAAAACATGATCGCCGATACGCACCACGACCGGGCGGCTGCGGATCCAACGGTTGGTTGTTTTGGCGGGGTTGTAGTAATAGAGACAGCCGCCCGTCGGGTCCCACCCGTTCATGGCATCCTTCGCCGCCTTCAGCGCCGTATCGTTCGGCGTCAGATTGATCTGTCCGTCGTCAACCGCCGAGAACGCACCCTTCTGATAGACCACGCCGGAGATCGAGTTCGGGAACGCGCTGCTTTTCACGCGGTTCAGCACCACCGCGCCGACCGCGACCTGCCCCTTATACGGCTCGCCGCGCGATTCGCTGTAGATGCATTGCGCGAGAAGGTACACGTCGCCGGACGCGGGCCTGGTCGATGCGGATACCGTGCTGTTGAGGTTCAGCCCCATCGCCGCCGCGGTCTTTTCACCCACCACGCCGTCGACGGTCAGCCCGTTCTTTTCCTGAAACCATTTGACTGCGCGTTCGGTCGCGTAGCCGAAGATGCCGTCGACGGAGCCGGAATAGTACCCCCACTGCTTCAGCTTCTTCTGCACCGCGGCGACCTCGTCGCCCGTGGATCCGCGCCGCAGCGCCGCATGCGTGTGCATCATCGGCAGCGCCGCGCACACGATCAGAAGCGCCAGAAGGCAGATCCTGCCGATCCTGATTGCCCTGCGCATACGTCCTCCTCAAAACAGCGAACGAAGGAAGTTCATGATCCAGCTTTCGGTCTCGACCGCGTCGAGATCGATCGGTTCGCCGGTCTCGGATACGACGCACAGCGGCGGAAACAGCACGCACCACCAGTTATGTCCCTCAGCGGGACCGATCCGTACGCACAGCGCGTCGTACGCGCCCGCGGGAAACAGCAGATCGCCGTAGACGCGGTCCGGGAACGTCTCCGTGCCCAAAGAGAGCTGTACGCCGTCATCAAGCCCTTTTTCGCGCAGGACCGTCTCGGCGGTTCTTTGGATCTCGCTGCCGTGGGACAGCAGGAACGCCCGCGCGTCCTCATAGCTTTCCGCGCGTTCGAACAGCGGCAGGATCGCGTCGCGCACGGCGAGCTTTGCACTCTGGTCCTCCTCCGAATCGCTCGCGGCGATCACATGCAGGCGCAGGACGCCCTCGCTCGAGGTCAGCACCGTTTTTGCAGGCGCCGCGCTGCCCGTCACGCCGATTGCGGCGGCAAGAAGCAGAATAAGCCCGGTCAGGAATCGTTTCAGCATTGTTTTTCACCTCGGATGGAGTATTTCCCGTCCTTTGCGGTTCCATACCTGTTGACTTTTTGAAGGATTTCCTATACCATTTATATATGATTTCCATGAGAGACGCGATCGAAGCCGCGGTCACGAACTTCGTCGAACTGCACACCGGCGTGAAGCCCGATCTGAAGCCCTCGAAAAAGGCGCATCTCGCTTCGAGCTCGTTTTTACGCGGAAACGCGATCGCCGCGGCAAAGACGCTTTCGTCGCACGCGAAGGACTGTACGCTTTCGGGCGCGCCGCTTCTGTCGCGCGTGACGGCGGAAAACGGCTGGCTGCTGTTCTTCTTTTCGGCGGACGCGGTCGACGCGTTTGCGGAGACGCTCCCGCCCGCGGAAGAACCGGACGATTCGTACTTTGCGCGGCGGCTCTGGATCATGGTGCATCACGCGGACGCGAAGACGCCGGACGATCCGATCCTTCTGGACGGATTTTATGCCGCCCTCTGCCAGGCGCCGGACGGCGAAAAGCGCTTCCTTGCCGCGCCGAAAGCGCACGACGGAAACGAACGCGTCGCTCTCGAACAGCGGCTTTCCCGCATGGCAAAGATCTTATTATGGGAACGGAGGGACCCGATATGCAATACACCTGGCTCGGACACTCGACCTTTCTGATCACCAACGACGCGGGCGGACGGCTTGTGACCGACCCCGTGGACGAACGGAGCATCCCGCATGTGCCGCGCGTGACGGCGGACGTGATCACCGTTTCGCACCGGCATTTCGACCACTGCGCCACGGAGCGCATCGGCGGCGAACCGACCGTCAAGGAGAGCGCGGAGCCCGAAACGCTCGCGGGCTTTTCGATCCGCGGCTTCCACGCCTTCCACGATGAGGTGAAGGGCGCAAAGCGCGGCACGAACACAATCTTTCAGATCGAAGCGGACGGACAGCGGTTCGTGCACTGCGGCGACCTCGGGCATATGCCGGACGAGGAGACGATCGCGGCGATCAGGGGATGCGACGTTCTGCTTTTGCCGGTCGGCGGCATCTTCACGGTGGACGGAAAAACCGCGTGGGCGATCGCAAAGCGCATCGCGCCGAAAACAGTTGTGCCGATGCATTTTCAAACGCCCGATCTCGGCTTTACGCTCGAGCCGGTCACGAACTTCCTCGCGGCGGCGAAGGCGGATCCCGCGCCGATCATGATCGAACTCCCCTCCCGCGGCTGAAAGGAGAACCATGCTCGGAACATTCACTTTCCATAATCCGACGAAGCTGTATTTCGGCGAAGACGCGCTTAACGGACTCCGCGAAGAGCTTCCGAAGTACGGCAGGACCGTGCAGCTCATCTACGGCGGCGGTTCGATCAAAAGGAACGGGGTCTATGACGCGGTCGTCGCGATCCTGCGCGACTGCGGCAAAACGATCGTCGAGGACGGCGGCGTGATGCCGAATCCGACGACGGAAAAACTCGCCGAAGGCGTACGCATCGCACGGGAAAACAAGGTCGATCTTCTCCTTGCGGTCGGCGGCGGCTCCTGCTGCGACTACGCAAAGGCGGTGTCCGTGTCCGTGTACTGTGATGAGGACCCGTGGGACAAATACTTTGCGCGTTACGAGGACCCGACGTGTGAGATCGTGCCGGTCGGATGCGTTTTAACGATGGCGGGCACCGGCTCCGAGATGAACGGCGGCTCGGTCATCACGAACCGTGCGCAGAAGATGAAGATCGGCAAGGTCTTCGACGAGCGTGTGAACCCGCGCTTCTCGATCCTGAACCCGAAGTTCACGTACTCGCTGCCGACGCGGCAGACCGTCGCGGGCGTGTACGACATCTTCAACCACATCTGCGAACAGTACTTCTCCGGCACGGACGACAACGTAAGCGACGCGCTTTCGGAAGCGCTGATGCGCTCGGTCGTGAACGCGTCGCGCACCGTCATCCGCGACCCGGAAAACTACGAGGCGCGCTCGAACATCATGTGGGCGGCGACGTGGGCGCTGAACAATCTGATCGGCTGCGGCAAA
>CAMYWS010000140.1 GCA_947302865.1 uncultured Clostridia bacterium | reverse complement strand
TCGAAGGTCTTGAACGCGAAGGTCCAGATACGGAAGTCCGCCTTGAAGATGAGATCGACGAGGAACAGCACGCCGTACGCGACAACGTAGGTGATGATCGCGATCAGGATCGAAAGCAGGATCTTGACCGGGTTGAACGTGACGCCGTAGTGCCTGAACGTTACGCCCTTGTCCGCCTTGCTGACCACGTAGACGACGCTCATCGCAAGCAGCGAGATCGCCGCGCAGGCAATGGTCCAGTACGCGATGCTGTTGACGCCGAGCGCGTTCCAGAACCTGCCGGTCTCATACATCGGGAAGTGCGCGATCAATGCAAGCAGAGAACCGGCGCACATGACGAAGATGCTGCCGACGAGCAGCGCCTTGCGGTTCTCCTTCTTGATGAGTGCATAGATGAAGCCGACCAGTCCCGCGATCGCGAACGCGCAGCCCGCGAACATGAGAACGTTGACCATCTCCGATCCCGCGCCGCCGTCCATCAGAGCAGCGAAGAAGATACCCGGCACCAGAATAAGGCACAGCAGCAGCGCGAACGTGCCGATCTTCGAGCCGGTCCCTTCGAGGGATGGCAGCGGTTTCAGCTCCGTCTTGACCTTGTTGAAGAACGGAAGCTCAATGAGCAGCGAAGCAACGCCGATGATCAGGAACACGAAGCCGACGAGCGCGACGCATTCAAAGATCTCCTTGAGCTGCCAGACCTGGCTGTTCGTGTCGATCGCTTTGATATCCTGATTGTAATCCTTGAACGCTTCGGTGTAGAATTCCAACGCGTATGCTGTTGTGTTCTTGCTGAAATGGTTCCACGGGTGGGTCTGCGCCGGCTCATAGATGATGCGTTTGCCGCCGTCCGCCGTCTCGTACCAGGTGTTTGCCTTTGCCGCTTCGGTCTGCTGGAGGAAGGTCATGCCGTCCGGCGTGGACGCGTAATCCTTATGACGGACCGTACCCGCGGGATCATCCGGCGCGTTGAAGAAGAATTCGTCGTACTGCGCGGCGACCTTGCCCTGCGTACGTCCGCCGCCGAGAAGATCGGCGGTCGCTGCGTCGATACCGAAAATGCCGGTATAGGAGAAGTCGGAGCCCTCGGTCAGTCCGCAGTAGATCTTGCGGATACCGGTTTGCATGAATTCCTGTTCGTCCATCGCCAGCGCCATCGTGCTGCCGAAACCGCCCATCGAGTGACCGGTGACGCCGATGATGCCGTTGCCCGCCGCATCCTTCAGGACGTACGGCTGCTCGTACATATACGCGACCGCGTCATGCATGGAATTGACCCAGAACGGCGCCCATGCCTGCAGGAACACGCCGTATGGCGCGTACGGTTCGTAAGCCGCGTTGTCCAGATCGGAATGACCGTGGTCATACTGGTCGAGCGCAAGCACGACGTAGCCGCGGCGCGAAAGCTCGATGGCGTTCGCGTCCTGCATCTCGGCGGAATTCAGATAGCCGTGTGTGACGATGACCGTCGGACGCGGGTTGTCTGCCCCCGCCCCCTTCGGCATGTACAGAAGACCGCTGAGTTTGCCGTTTGCGCCGTCGAACGTGATGCGCGTCACTTTCGTCCCTTTTGCGCCTGCGTTGAACACGCTCGCAAAAACGCTGCCGATCAGGATCAGCGCAAGGCCGATGCAGATGGCGATCAATGCTCTTTTTTTCATTACAGTTCCTCCCTCTTTTTGTTATACTGTTTCCTGTGGAAACATTACAGTATTAGTATACACGTACGCATGAGAAAATGCAACGTATTTTATATATCATATTTGAAATGTTTACAAATCCGTTTCCGTAAAGCAGACAGAACGCTGCATTTGTACGTTGCAGGTCCCGTGCTGTTTTGTTATAATAGCAACAGAGAATCATAAGGGGATCGCCTATGAAGCTTGAATGGATGGGACAGAACCGGGAAGTTGTGGAAGCGCTGATCCACTACTGCAACATCTACGCCGGCGTATACAGGATCGAAAAAATGAGCTTTCGCGGGATCGCGTATTCCTATTCGCAGATCCAGGTGCTCGAATACCTTCTCGAAAACGAGGAACGGAACGACAATATGTCGTCGATCGCGCACCGTCTCGGCATCACGCGAAGCAATTTTACGAAAATCGTCACAAGGCTGTGCAAAAAGGGACTGGTTGAAAAAGTGCAGGCGCCAGGCAGCCGCCGCGATCTGAACGTGATCGTGAACGATCTCGGGCGCGAGCTGTACGAGGATTACGCGAAGGGCGTGTTGAAGCGTCACTTTGAGCCGATGTTCCGCGACCTCGATATGCTGTCTGCCGAGGATCGCGCACACGTTCGCGACGCGCTGTTCCACGCGATGGGCGGGAGAAAAACACCGGAAAACGACCGAAAGCAGTCCTGATCACGTTCCCGGTTTCCTCTCCTTTCCGGAATTGTCGTATACAGGCGGCTGCCTTTTTACAATTCAAACGATTGACAATCCGCATCGGGACACATATGATATGTTTGTAAGGACCACGCATCTCATATAAAAGGAGACAGAACATGAAAAGATATGCTGTACTGCTTATCTCAGTTTTCATTGTCTTTTTGTTACTCTTGACACTCGGATGCGACCGCAGAGGATATCTGAATGAGCGTGAAACGCAGGCGCTGTATGATGAGATCGAACCGCTGATCCGATCCGGAGAGATCTGGGAGTATGAAGCAAATCCATGGTTAAGCAGCGGGTGGAAAACCGATGACCAAGCGCAAAAGAGCATCGAAATTCTGAAAGCTGCTGCAAATGCTGCCTTTGATTCCGAAGCCGGAAACAGTATAGGCGGCACTTGGGCCCAAAGCAAAAAAAGCTGGAAAATACTGAATATTGAATTAAACAACTTCAGTTTCCCCGGGGATAATCGGGAAGGAGTACGTTATATGTTTTCTGCGGCCAAGAAAAACGACGGAACCATCTTACTTACCGTATCGGATCTTGAACCCGGAAGCGATACATGGAATCCTTTTACAGAAGTCGAGTTTTATAAGGATCAATAATCTGTATTTTGCCATTGTGAAATGTAATAATGCGGCAGATGGGACTTCTTCCGGCGGTTTCAGACGCATCTGCTTGTTCTCTGAACTGCGCAGTCCGCCCAGCCGCAAAGCCGCTTCGCTGTAAAACGACGCACTGCGTCATTTTACGGGCGCTCAGTCAAGTCCCGACCTATTCATACCAAAAACAAATACCACCCGCAAGGGGTGGTATTTGTTTTTTGGTGCGGCAGATGGGACTTGAACCCATACGCCTGCGCACACGCACCTCAAACGTGCCTGTCTGCCAATTCCAGCACTGCCGCGCATCGTGTATTATACGATGCGGCGTCAAAAAAGTCAACACCTATTTTTTCGTTTTTCAGATTGGTCATATTGCTCTTGCCCGGGGATCGATCCTGTGTTACCATATCCGTATGAAACGCATGGAGATCACACATCCCTTCCCGCCTTTTTTCAAAGCGGATTCGCATATCCTGATCCTCGGCAGCTTTCCTTCCGTGAAATCCCGGGAGCAGATGTTCTTTTACGGACATCCGCAAAACCGGTTCTGGCGCGTGACCGCTGCCGTGTTTTCCGACGCCGTTCCCGGTTCGATCGAAGAAAAGAAAGCGTTTCTCGAACGGAACCGCATCGCGCTTTGGGACAGCATCGGACGCTGTTCGATCGAAGGCAGTTCCGACAGTTCGATCCGGGACGTCGTTCCGAACGATCTCTCCCGGATCCTTTCCGCCGCGCCGATCGCGGCGATCTTCTGCAACGGGAAACAATCGTTTCAATGCTACTCCGAATACGTACGGCCCCTGACGGGCCGCGATGCGATCCTGCTTCCATCCACCAGTCCCGCGAACGCCGCGTGGAGTTTTGAACGCCTCGTTTCCGAATGGAACCGCATCCGAACGGTCTGAGTTTTTTTGTATATCGAGATAATATATTCATTCATATTCGACAGTTATATACAATTCTGTCTTGTTTTTCCATTCGTTTGTGTTATAATAGCAGCATTATTGCACTGTGTATATACAAATAGGGACATCGATTTATGAACATTACCATCGTGTGCGACGTTCTGGGAGAAGCGAATAACGGAACGACGATCGCTGCGCTGAATCTGATCAATGCAATGAAAGAGCGCGGACACAACGTTCGCGTCATCTGCTCCGACAAAAGCCGGGAAGGACAGGAAGGCTTTTATATCGTACCCACGCTGAATCTGGGTCCGCTCATCAACCGTTATCTGAAGAAAAACGGCGTTGCGCTCTCCCGCCCCGTTACGAAGACCGTGACGGAGGCGATCGAGGGTGCGGACGTCGTGCACTTCATGACGCCGTTCCGTTTGTCCCGCAAGGCGATCAAGCTTGCAAAGCGCAGGCATATTCCTCTGACCGCGGGGTTCCACTGTCAGGCGGAAAACTTTACTTCGCATCTGTTTCTGAAGGATTCCAAAGTCGCGAACCGGATCTTCTATCATACGATCTGGGGCGTCGCATACCATAATTGTACGCGCATCCATTATCCCACGCAGTTT
>CAMYWS010000139.1 GCA_947302865.1 uncultured Clostridia bacterium | reverse complement strand
CGAACGGAAAAACGATCACGGAACAAGTCATACTGATAAGTGCGAAATCGCATCCCATCACAACTGCGTTTGATTGCTTTTCGCATGGCTAAGGCACGGAACACAGAGATCAATACCAGTATGCCGAGGAAAAAGATTACAACAGCCGTTATGGAACGGTTTATTGGTTGCAACATAAGGACGAAAAACGCCGCTATGGCATACAGAATTATCATTCGGAACAAACGCATAAACAAGGGATGTACAGAATAACGCAGGATGTCCTTTGTATCTTTTTCGGAATATTCAAACCGATAGCTCTCCAACGGTGCTTCGTCGGGTGCGTCTGCGGTGTTTTCTCCACTGAGGATCGCGTCAATGGACACGCCGAACACTTCTTTCAAACGCATCAGATTGTCGAGCGTTGGCATTGTCTGATCCGTTTCCCATTGACTGACGGTTTGTCGACTGACCAAAAGCCGCTGACCGAGCTCCTCCTGCGAAAGACCGAGATTCTTTCTGTATTGCTGTAACCGTTCTCCGACTGTCATAAATTTCCCTCCCTGTTACGGTTCAATGATACCATGCATCACGAATATGCGCAAGCACGGCTTGCTTGCATGCTGTCAAGCACCGCTTGCACTCCAAAAGCCTTCCCCCTTTGGGTGGGGAAGGTGCCGCCGCAGGCGACGGATGAGGGGAACAAACATAGCGGTCCGGTTTTCCGGACCGCTGTTATGCTATCTTGTGTAAGAACTCAGAAGTCGATCACGCCGGTGAAGGAGAGGATGGTCTTGATAAAGAGAAGACCGAGCACGAAGAACATCACAAGGCGGATCTTTTTGCTGCCGCCTTTGATCGCATAGCGCGCGCCGAGGTAGTTTCCGAGCATCGAGCAGGCGATTGCCGGAATGCCGACGGAGAACAGGACGTTTCCGTCGATGAGAAATACGACGAGCGACGCGATATTGGAGGCGAGGTTTGCCGTCCTTGCGCAGCCGGAGGATTTCAGAAGCCCAAAGCCGAGGATGACCGAGAACGCAATGGTGAGGAACGTCCCCGTGCCGGGACCGATCAGTCCGTCGTAGACGCCGAGCACGAGCCCGATCAGAAAGGAAAACGGGATGGTTTTCGTGCGCGGAAGCTGCTTTTCATCCTCATCTGTCTTGTGCCGTGCAAACACAAGGATCAGCGCTGCGATCGGCAGCGCGGCAAGGATAATGATCTGCAATACGTGATCCGGGAGATTCACGGCAAGCGACGAACCGCCCGTCGCGCCCAGAAGACAGCCGACCGCGGCGGGCAGGGCGCAGTCCCATGCGATCTTGCCGCTTTTTGCGTACTTAAAGACCGAGGTCGCCGTGCCGCAGCCGTTTGCGAGCTTGTTCGTGCCCATGGCAAGCTTCGGCGGCAGACCCGCCAGGAGGTACGCCGGCAGCGAAATGACCCCGCCGCCGCCCGCGACCGAATCCACAAAGCCCGCCAGAAAGACGAGCGGGCATACGATGAGATAGGTCCAGACAGTCGGCGTCACGGGACGAGCTCCTTTTGATACGATACCGGCATTATAGCATGGATCATATATAAAAAACAACCGTTTTCGGAACAAACCGCAAATTTCCTCTCGATTCCGACGCGGCAGTGTGGTATAATCAATAAAACGGGAAAGGACGGAGGACAGGATGCAGAAGCAATACGTTGCGATCGATCTGAAATCGTTCTATGCCTCCGTCGAATGTACGGAGCGCGGGCTTGATCCCCTGGACGCAAACCTCGTCGTCGCGGACGAAAGCCGCACGGACAAGACGATCTGTCTTGCCGTGTCGCCTGCGCTGAAATCGCATAAGATCGCGGGCCGCGCGCGGCTTTTCGAGGTCAAACAGCGGGTGGAGGAGGTCAACCGCGAGCGGCTCGTGAAAGCGCCCGGACACCGGTTTACCGGCAAATCCATCTACGGCTCCGAGCTTGGGCGCGATCCGTCCCTCGAACTCGATTTCGTCGTGGCGACGCCGCGCATGCACTACTATATGGAGTATTCGCGCAGCATCGTCGAGATCTATCTCCGGCACGTTTCGCCGGAGGATCTTCTGGTCTATTCGATCGATGAGGTGTTTATCGACGTCACGCCGTATCTGAAACGTTACAAAACGACCGCGCACGACTTCGCCATGATGCTGATCCGCGAGGTACTGGAGGAAACACGCATCACGGCGACGGCGGGCATCGGCACGAACATGTACCTTGCGAAGATCGCCATGGACATCGTGGCAAAGCGCATGCCCGCGGACAAGGACGGCGTGCGCATCGCGGAACTGGACGAACGGAGCTACCGCGAAGCGCTGTGGTGCCACAAGCCGCTGACCGATTTCTGGCGCATCGGCAAGGGCATTGCAAGGAAACTCGAAACGTACGGCATGCACACGATGGGCGACGTGGCGCGCTGCTCGGTCGGCAAGCCGACGGATTACAGGAATGAGGACCTTCTGTATCGCCTGTTCGGGATCAACGCGGAGCTCATTATCGACCACGCGTGGGGCTGGGAACCGACGGAGATCAAGGACTGCAGGGACTATAGGCCCGAAGGGAAGAGCGTGAGTCAGGGACAGGTGCTGCCGCGCCCCTATACGGCTGCGGAAGGGCGCGTCGTAGTGCAGGAGATGGCGGATCAGGTCTCGATGGATCTGGTACGGAAAGGGCTGTATACGGATCAGATCGTGCTGGACGTCGGCTACGACGTCGAAAACCTGAATGATCCCGTGCGCGCCGAACGGTACAAGGGCGAGATCGTGACGGACTGGTACGGAAGAAAAGTGCCGAAGTCCGTGCACGGTTCCGGCAGCCTCGGACGGCACATGGCTTCGACCGAGCGCATCGTGGAGGCGGTGCGCAGAATTTTCGATCGCATCACTGACGAAACGCTTCTCATGCGGCGGTTCACCGTGGCGGCGTGCAATCTCAAAACGGCGGACGAGGTCAGGGAAGCGGAAACCGCGCCGGAACAGCTTGATCTGTTCACGGACTATGAAGCGCAGGACGCGGAACGCAGGGCGGAGGACGCCGCGCTCGAAAAGGAGACGCGGCGGCAGAAGGCGCTTCTGGACATCCGCGAAAAGTACGGCAAAAACGCCGTGGTGCGCGGACTGAACCTGCAGGAAGGCGCGACTGCGATCGAACGCAACGCGCAGATCGGCGGGCATAAGGCATAGGAGGAGCATGTGAGCGACAAACTGGAGCTTTATATCCCGAAACCGGAGGATGGCTGGTTCTATGAAACGATGATGTCCGATCCCGCGACAATGGCGTACAACGCGCCGTGGTTTCCGCCGGACGGGTGCATCCCGAACCCGGCGGAGGAGTGGAAGCGGCTTTCTTCGGAGTGGGTCGGCGCGGAGCCGGAGCGGTTTTACGCATACTTGCGAAGAACATCAGACGGCGCGTTTGTGGGCGATGTATGTTTCCACTATACGCCGGAACACGACCGGTGGGATATGGGCGTCGTCATCTTTGCACCGGAGCGCGGCAAGGACTACGGAAAGCAGGGACTCAGGCTTTTGGCGGGGTATGCGTTTTCGCACGGCGTCACGCGGCTGCACAACGAATTCGAGACGACGCGGGACGCAGCATACCGCATGCACCGCGCAGTCGGATTCCGCGAGATCGGACGCAGGAACGGGAACATCGAACTGCTGCTGACAAAAGAGGATTTTTTGAAGGGAGAGCATATGGAACCGAGAGAATTTCTGGACATTCTGCACGTCGCGGAACGGCTGAAGGACACGCCGCGGCACTGCACGACCTCGAAGGGACGGCGGGAGAGCGTCGCGGAGCACAGTTGGCGCATCTCTCTGATGGCGATGCTTCTCAGAAGCGAGTTCCCGGACGTGGATATCGACAGGGTCACGAAGATGTGTCTCATCCACGACCTCGGCGAGTGCTTCACCGGTGACATTCCGACGTTTTTGAAGACGAAAGCGGACGAGAAGACCGAGGACGATCTGCTTGCCGGATGGGTCGGATCGCTGCCTGCGCCGGTATCCGGCGAGATGCAGGCGCTTTACGCCGAAATGAATGCGCTCGAAACGCCGGAAGCGAAGCTCTATAAATCGCTCGACAAGCTCGAGGCGGTGATCCAGCACAACGAGTCGCCGATCGAAACGTGGGAGCCGCACGAGTACGAACTGAACAAGACCTACGCGTTCGACATCGTGGCGTTTTCGGACTGGCTCACAGCGCTTCGCAGGGAGATTTACAACGATACGATCGACAAAATCAAAGCAAACAAATAATACAAAAAGGAGAATCCAAATGAAAATCATTGCAACGAACGAAGCGCCGGCGGCGATCGGGCCGTATTCGCAGGGCATGATCACCGGAAACCTCGTTTATACGTCGGGTCAGATCCCGGTCGATCCGAAGACAGGCGCGATCGCGGGCGACACGATCGAAACGCAGGCGGAGCAGTCCCTGAAAAACGTAAAAGCAGTGCTCGAAGCGGGCGGCGCGACGATGGACAGCATCGTGAAAACGACCTGCTTTATCGCGGACA
>CAMYWS010000138.1 GCA_947302865.1 uncultured Clostridia bacterium | reverse complement strand
ACCGTCTACTCCCTTAGCAGGGGAGCCCCTTATAGCCACTTGGGTATTTCCGCGTGCTATATCGAGAAAATGGCGGAGATGGTAGGATTTGAACCCACGGATGCTTTCACATCAACGGTTTTCAAGACCGCCTCCTTAAGCCACTCGGACACATCTCCTCGCGCATTGCGCATTATAACAAATCGAAATCGGAATGTCAATGCCTTTTTCGGGACTTCGGAGATTCTCCTTGATTTCTGTGCGCTTGCTATGTATAATAACAATGATTTTGTATACTGAGGCAATGGATTGAAAACAAGCGACTTTTACTATGATCTTCCGAAAGAGCTGATCGCCCAGACGCCGACCGCCGTGCGCAGCGCGTCGCGCCTTTTGACGTACAATCGGGACACGCACACGATCGAGGACGGCGTGTTTACCGATATTCTGGATAAGCTCCGTCCGACTGACGTGCTCGTGCGCAACAACACGCGCGTGATCCCTGCCCGCATCATCGGCGTGCGGGAAGAGACAGGCGGCTCGATGGAGTTCCTTCTGCTCCGCCGCATCGAAGGCAACGACTGGGAATGTCTATGTAAGCCTGCCAAACGCGCAAAACAGGGGCTTGTCTATCGCGTCAACGACGAGCTTTCCGTCGAAGTGATCGGCGATCTTCAGCTGGAAGGCGGCAAACGTGTTCGTCTGCTCTATCATGGAATCTTTGAGGAAGTGCTTGACCGCGCTGGACAGATGCCGCTGCCGCCGTATATCACGGAACGCCTTTCCGATCGCGAACGCTATCAGACGGTTTACAGTAAAACGCTCGGATCCGCCGCGGCGCCGACTGCGGGACTGCATTTTACGGACGAGCTTCTGGATCAGATCCGCGCAAAGGGTATTCCGATCGTGGACGTTTTGCTGCATGTAGGGCTTGGTACATTTCGTCCGGTTTCGGTCGAAAACGTCGAGGAGCATCATATGCACAGCGAGCACTACGAGGTCACGGAGGAAGCGGCGGAAACGATCAACCGCGTGCGGAGGAGCGGAGGCAGGATCGTCTGCGTCGGCACAACGACGACAAGAACGCTCGAAAGTGTGACCGACGACGCAGGCGTCGTACATGCGGGTATCGGCGAAACGAGCATTTTCATCACACCCGGCTACCGCTTCAAGGCGGTCGATGCGCTGATCACAAATTTCCATCTGCCGGAATCAACGCTTCTGATGCTCGTTTCCGCGCTTTGCTCGCGGGAGGAAATGCTGGATGTATACCGTCACGCCGTGGAACAGCGATATCGCTTCTTCTCCTTCGGCGACGCCATGTTTATTGAATAAAGAGGGGACTATGGATCAACCGTTTTATTTTGAATTACTGCATGCAGACAAGCATACAGGCGCACGCCGCGGCAGATTCCACACGCCGCACGGCGTGATCGAAACACCCGCGTATATGCCCGTCGGTACACAGGCGACGGTCAAAGCCATGACGCCGCGCGATCTGGACGACGTCAAGGCGCAGATCATTTTGAGCAATACCTATCATTTGTATCTGCGCCCCGGGCATGAGCTTGTAAAGGAAGCAGGCGGGCTGCACAAGTTCATGCATTGGAACAAGCCGATCCTGACGGATTCCGGCGGGTTTCAGGTATTCAGCCTTGCGGGGATCAATGACATCCGTGAGGACGGCGTAATGTTCCGTTCGCATATCGACGGCAGCAAGCATTTCTTTACGCCGGAAAAGGTCATGGAGATCGAAGAAGCGCTTGGCGCGGATATCGCCATGTGCTTCGACGAGTGCGCAGACCCGAATAAGGATCATGCGTACGCGGTCCGCGCGATGGACCGCACGCATCGCTGGGCGGAGCGTTGCCAAAAGGCGCATACGCGTCCGGATCAGGCGCTGTTCGGAATCGTGCAGGGCAGCGTGTATCCCGATCTCCGCATCGAGAGCGCGAAGACGCTCGCGTCGATGGACTTCATTGGCTACGGCATCGGCGGGCTGTCCGTCGGCGAACCGAAGCCGGTCATGTACGATATGCTCGAAACGATCCGTCCCTATATGCCGGAAAACAAGCCGCGGTATCTGATGGGCGTCGGAAGCCCCGATTGCCTTCTGGAAGGCGTGCTGCGCGGAGTCGATCTCTTTGACTGTGTGCTGCAGACGCGTTCTGCCAGAAACGGTCTTGCGCTGACCCGAAACGGTCGGCTGATGCTTCGCAACAAGACATTCGAGCACGACTTCACGCCGATCGAGGAGGGCTGCGACTGCTACGCCTGCCGCAGCTTCACAAGGGCTTATATCCGTCATCTGATCAAGGCGGATGAGATTCTTGCCGCGCAGCTCGTTTCCATGCACAATCTGCGATTCTCTTTGAAATTGATGGAGGACGCTCGCACGGCAATCGAAAACGACTGCTATGCGGACTTTGCCGCGGAGCTTCTCGGGAGGAAACTGTTCTGATGATCCGGTATGCGGTCAAAACCGAATCCGATATGCTTGCGCTCGGGGAGCGCGTCGCAATGCTTTGCGATCGTCGCGGCTTCATCGCGCTGTACGGCGATCTCGGCGCGGGCAAGACGGTCTTTGCGCGCGGCGTCGCGCGAGCGTTCGGCGTGGAACATGTGTCCAGCCCGACGTTCACGATCGTCTGCGAATACCCGACTGAGCCGAAGCTGTATCACTTTGACGCGTATCGGTTGTCCGACGCGGACGAACTCTATGCGATAGGGTTTTCCGATTATCTGCGCGAGGATGCGCTGCTTCTGATGGAGTGGGCAAACCTTGTTGCGGACGCGCTCCCGACGGATCGGCTGGACATTACGATCGAGGGTTCGGGAATGATGGAAAGGACGGTCACAATCGAGCCGCACGGACCGGAATATGAGGAGGTTTTCCATGAAGATACTTGCATTTGAAACTACCGACACGGTCGCGTCCGTTGCGCTGTATTTGGATGGTGAAGTATTCGAAACCGTGATCAATACGGACCTGCGGCATGCCGAATCGGTCCTGCCCGCCGCGGAAGCGCTTCTTTCCGCACACAACCTTTCGACCGCCGATATGGACGCGTTCGCCGCAGACGTCGGACCGGGCTCGTTTACCGGCGTACGTATCGGCGTATGCATGGCAAATGCGCTAGGCGCCGCGCATCAAAAACCCGTCATTCCGGTCAACGCGCTCGAAGCGCTCGCGTTCCCGTATCGCGGGCAGAATATCTGCGCGCTGATCGACGCGCGCAACGGCAACGGTTACGGCGCCGTCTATCAAAGCGGCGCGCCCCTGATCGAGCCCTGCGCATGCGTGATCGACGAATTTACCGCAAAATTGCCGAAGGACTGTACAATGGTCGGGACGGGGACAAACAACCCGAAATTGCCTTCTGCAGCGTCTGTGGCACGAACCGCGGCCGAAAGATTCGGCGAAAAAGAGATCGCACCGCTCTACTTAAAGCTTTCGCAGGCAGAACGGATGTGGAAGGCATGATCGCGGCGCGTGCAATGCGAAAAGCCGACGTGAAGTCGGTCTATGAGATCGAAGTGCTGTCGTTCCGCACGCCGTGGTCCTATCGGTCGCTGATGGGCGAACTGAAAAACGAAGTCGCGCACTACATCGTTTTTGAAAAAGACGACGAGATCATCGGCTACTGCGGCATGTGGGTCCTCTTTGAGGAAGCGCATGTCGCGAACATCGCGATCATGCCTGCGTATCGCGGCTGCGGATACGGAAAGCAGCTTTTGCATGCGGCGATGCGTGTCGGCGTGTCTTTCGGCGCGGAAATGATGACGCTGGAAGTGCGGGAGACAAACGCAGTCGCACAGCGCATGTACAATGAAATGGACTTTTTGCAGCAGGGACGGCGCAAACGCTACTATTCAGACACGGGGGAGGACGCGCTGATCCTGTGGAATCGGGATATCCGTGAAACGATCGAAAAAAACGCTTGCCTAAATGAAACCTATCTGTTACAATTGGATTCGTTTTTGAAAGGGGAATGATTATGAGTTTATACGCAACATGGCAGCAGGTCGCACAGTCGCAGCAAACGCGCGAAGCGTACAACGCGTTCTGGGGAACGTACTTTGAAGCCGAAAAACAGAACTACAAGAAGATCCTTGCAAACCATGAGACCGTTTTCAACGGAAAGCTTGCGGATCTTGCAGCGCAGTTTGACATGGATCCCGTCACGTTCGTCGGTTTCCTGGACGGCGCGAACTCCAGCTTTGCAGACGGAGAGAAGGACCTCGATTCTTTGACGGAGGAAAGCGAGATCACACTGAAATTCGATTTCGACCGGCTCTACATCAACATGCATAATGCGAAGGCGGACTGGCTCTTTAACCTTCCGGAATGGAATCTTGTCCGTACCGAGGAACAGCGCCGCGAACTGACAAAGCAGTATCGCGCCGAAAAGGTGTTCGTAGCGCCGCCGACGGTCGGCAGAAACGATCCCTGCCCCTGCGGAAGCGGAAAAAAGTATAAAAAGTGCTGCGGCAAATGATGAAAAAATGATTGACAGATCCGGATTTGTCTGTTAAAATATGAATTCGGAACTGCGATGCGTCTGTAGCTCAGCAGGATAGAG
>CAMYWS010000137.1 GCA_947302865.1 uncultured Clostridia bacterium | reverse complement strand
TGACGCGCGTCGTGACCTTGTTCGCGTTTTCGACGTCGTTCCAGAAATCGGTCTCCGCCATCTGCGCTTCGAGCGTCTCAAGCTCGGATTTCAGCGCGTCGGCGTTCATCTGCTTATGTGCAAGCGCGAGCGTTTCGTTCAGCGCGCCGAGCTGCATTTTGTATTCGTCCAGTACCAGCATGGTCCCTCCGCAATTATTGGATCTTTTCGGGCTCGCCGTAGTCCACGCCGAACGTCTCGACGCGGATCGTGTCGATCACCGGGAAGACGAGCGGCACGTCGTTGCGTCCCGTCCGGACGTTTGCAATGCTGTCAAGCACCTCAAAGCCCTCGAGCAGCATGCCGAACGCCGCGTATTCTCCGTCCAGATGCGGCGCGTCCTCGTGCATGATGAAGAACTGGCTGCTTGCGGAATCGCGGACCTGCGTGCGCGCCATAGAGATCACGCCGCGCGTATGCTTGAGATCGTTTGTAAAGCCGTTGCTCGCAAATTCGCCCTTGATCGAATAATCCGTATCCTTCGGCATGCCGTTCGCATCGTATCCGCCGCCCTGGATCATGAATCCCGCGATGATGCGGTGGAAGATCAGTCCGTCATAAAAGCCGGCGTTGGCGAGCGAGATGAAGTTCTTCACGGTGTTCGGCGCGACGTCCGGGTAAAGCTCGAGCTTCATGACGCCGCCGTCCTGCATGGTGATCGTTACGATGGGGTTTTGCACAGTCGGTTCCTCCTCTGTTTTCTTCGGTTCTTCCGTCGCGGGCGCTTCGGTTGCCTGCGCGGCGGGTTCTTCGGTTTTTTCTTCGGTCTTGCCGGCGGTTTCCGTCGAGCCGGTCGAATTCGCGTAGGTCTTTGCACAGCCGATTGCCGCAGCGAGCAGCAGCGCCGTCAGCAAAAATGATAAAAAGCGTTTCATGTCAGTCTCCTTTTTCGTTGTCCGATCCTTCGATCGGTTCGCTGTATGCATATCCGTACCGCTCCGAGAGCAGACGCAGGAAGTTATTGACGAGGTGCGAGCGATACTTGCGCTTCTGCGTGATGATCGTCATTGCCGGGACGAGCAGATCGCAGTCCTCCACGGTCCTGGAACTCAGGTCGGTAAAACCGAGCTCCTCCATGGCGCTTTTCGGCGCCAGCGCGACCGCCCTGCCCGCCCGCGCCCAATGCAGCGCGATCTGCATGCGCGTGCTGACGTACTTCGGCGAAAGCGTCAGTCCCTTTTCCCGGAACGCGTTTGAAAACGCGGGCAGGCTGCGCTCCAGCATGGACAGCGGCAGCGCGGAGAGCCGTTCGAACGAGGTCCCTGCGCCCGGTTCGTCCGCAAAGAACGCGCCGGGTTTGTACGCCGCGACGAGCGTATCGGGGTGCGTGTACAGCACCTCCAGGTTTTCGACGTCGCTTCTGATCGGCCGCACGAAGATCGCCTCGACCTTGCCGTTCTGCAGGCGTTTTATCAGCTCCGGAAGCTCCGCCTCGAAGACGCTCACCTCCGCGTCCGGAAACCGGTCGGAAAACGCCGTCAGCGCGTCTAAAAGCCGTTCGTTTTCAAACGAGGACGTGATGCCGATCCGGAGCGTCCCCTTCGTGCCGCCGAAGCCGGACGCGATCTCGCTGCGCGCCGCCGTTTCGATCGCGAGCATCCGTTTTGCGCGCTGATAGAGGATCTGTCCCGCGTCGGTCAGCTCCAGCCGCCGTGCGCCGCGGAAGAAGAGCCGCGCGCCGTACGCCGCTTCAAGCGCTTTGATCTGATTGCTCAAAGCGGGCTGCGCGATCCGCAGCTTTCTCGACGCCGCGGTAAGACTGCCCTCCTCCGCGATGGTCACGTAATTCGAATAGTACGAAAGGTTCATGCTTTCTCTTTCCGATCGTTACGGTATTTATCAGTATAACAAATTTACATGGGATTATCAAGTGATCCCTGAAAATCCGCCGTTATTTGTGCAGAAGCGGACTCAGCGGCTTATAGATCAAAAAGCTGATCAGCACGTTCAGAAGCCCCTTGACGAACGTGAACGTCACGTTGAAGATCAGAAGGCAGTTCAGAAGCGGATTCGACGTCGGAAACTGCGCGATCCTGCCGAGGATCGCCTGATACGCGGCGATGATCGCCTCCTCCGGGAAATGCAGGATCGCGACGTACATCGGATAGACGAAGAAATAGTTCAGCGGCAGGCTGACGAGCGCCATCGCGAGCGCGCCGAGGATCGAGCCCAGAAGCGCCGAGCCGCGCGTCTTGCGGTAATGATACACAAGCCCCGACACGAAAACGAACACTCCGCCGAGCAGGAAGTTGCAAAGCTCCCCGACGCCCGCGGATGAGCCGAACGGCAGATGCAGAAGATTCTTGACAAGCTGGATCACGACGCCCCAAAGGGGACCGAGCGCGAACGAGCCCAGAAGCGCGGGAAGATCTGACAGATCAAGCTTGACAAACGACGGCATGATCGGGATCGAGATTTCTATAAACTGCAGCACGGCGGCGACGGCGGCAAGCATGGCCGCGACCGCAAGCTTGTGGGTCTTTTTCGTGGTTTCCATTGATCTGTTCCTTTCGATATGTTATCGCGATTCTACCATGTGTCCCCCTGTTATGTCAATAATTTTATATTTGATATATGTATATTATTATAGTTATATTCACGGCGCTGCAGGGGACGGCGTCCACAGCGCCCCGCCGACGCTGCCGCGGCCGTTCCGTCCGTCCGTTCTGTCGACAATGCCTCTTGCGAACATTGCAAAAAGGTGATATATTATTTTTTGATCATAATTTGAAGGAGGAATCACCATGTTTTGCCAGAATTGCGGAACGCAGCTCCCGGAGGGTGTAAAGTTCTGCCCCGAATGCGGCGCGCCCGTCGGGAACGTCGAGCCGCTGCGGAACGAGCCGATCCCCGAAGAACCGGTGATCGCCGCGGCGCCCGTCTATGAACAGCCCGTCCTTGAAACGCCGGTGCGGCAGCCGGTCGTACAATCGAGTCCGGAGGCGGCCGCGCTTTCCACGCCGATCCTCGTCTTCGGCATCCTCGGTCTGTCGTTTGCGTGCATCCCTTACGTCAACTTCCTCGGCATCATCTTTTCGGCGATCGCCAAGAAAAAGGTCAAACAGTTCCTTGCGTGCGGCGGCGTGCTGTCCGGCAAAGCAAAGGTCGGCAACATCCTTGCGACGGTCGGTCTGATCATCGGCATCATCCTCACGGTGCTCTTTGCGATCATCATCACGGTGGCGATCGTCGGCGGCGTTCTCGGTGCGCTCGGCGAAAACGGATATATCCCCGGCTGGTAAGGATCACGGATCTTTATGAAGAGCAAAAGACCCGCGCGTTTTGCCGGGTCTTTTTTGTATGTCGAAGAATCCTCGGGATCCTTCGCCGCTTCACGCCTTCGGAAAACATGCAGCGCGCCCCTTCTTATGCAGAGAAGAACATCTTTTTTCTGCAGAGGAGAAAATCTGTATCGATCTGATTGATCTTTTTTCTGTAGAGAAGAATATCTATATATTTCATATCTTTTTTCTGTAGAGAAGAATGTCTTTTTTCTCTATAGAGAAGATCTTCTTCTGTATCTTTCTCCTCTCTGTTTTTTCTCCTCTATATTCTTTCTCCTCTATATTCTTTTTTTGGTACATAGGAAGAAACTCCCTCTGAACGCAAAAAAGGAGACGGTTTCCCGTCCCCTTGGTTCCGAATGGTTTATAACAGCGCTTCGATCGCTTCGGCGATGTCTCTGACCGTGTTCTCCGCGAAGGGATTGCGGAGGTTGCCGACCTTCAGAAGGTCGAAGTAGCCGACCGTGCCGCCCGCCTTGCAGAGGTTCAGATAGTCGTTCCACGCGCGGGAACGATCCTCGCGCATGCGGAGGAAGAAGTCAAACGCGCCCATCTGCGCCAACGCGTAGTCGATGTAATAGAACGGATACAGGAAGATGTGCTGCTTCTGCATCCAGAATCCGCCCTTTTCGAGGAAGGAATCGCCGTCGTAGTCGCGCCACGGAAGATAGACGGTTTCGAGCTCGTGCCACACGGCATAGCGCTCGTCGCGCGTCATTTCGGGCTTTTCGTACACGCGGTGCTGGAACTCGTCGACCATCGTGAGGTACGGGATCGTCGCAAGCGCGGCGGACAGGTGCGCTTCGCGGTAGCGCGGCGCGTCGTCGCCGAAGAACTTGTCCATCCACGGATAGGTGAAATGCTCCATGGACATGGAATGGACCTCGCAGATCTCGATCGGAGCCTGCCGGACCTCGGAAAGCCGGATCGAGTGCGCGGCGACGTACGCCTGGAACGCGTGTCCCGCCTCGTGCGTCAGCACGTCGACGTCCGCGGACGTGCCGTTGAAGTTCGAGAAGATGAACGGCGCCTTGAGATCCGGAAGCCCGGTGCAGTAGCCGCCCATGCGCTTGCCGGGACGCGACGTGAGGTCATACATCTCATGCTCGACCATGAAATCGAAGAACTCGCCGGTCTCCGGGCTCAGCTCGCGGTACATCTCCTGCGCGGCTTTCACCATCTCCTCCTCCGTGCCGTGCGGCATGGGGTTGCCCTCGGGATAGCAGAAGGACTCGTCGTAATAACGGAGCTTCTCCACGCCGATGCGCTTTGCCTGGCGCTCATGGATGCGGGCGACGGCGG
>CAMYWS010000136.1 GCA_947302865.1 uncultured Clostridia bacterium | reverse complement strand
TTTCCGACTCAGATCCTTGTGCTCGTTCGGATGTACGCCGCCGCGAAACGTGTCTCTCACGATTGTAACCCCTCCTTAAACGTTTGAGATTTGTCCGTGCCGGACCGATTCCGGCACAAACGTATACACACTATTAGATTAGCAGAAATTCATTCGTTTGTAAACAGGAAAAGTCCGCTGAAACGGAAAAGTCGAACTTATTTTTCCGGAAAAGAAAACGCTTCCGAACGATTCGGAAGCATCTCTTTGGGCGTTTACGACCGCCGAAGGATTCTTTTGAGCAACGGCAGAAGCCCGAGCTTTTTCGCGGCCAGGATCAGCAGCCGCCGGATCCGTTTCCACGCCGCGCGCAGCGGATAGATCGCGTTCCAGAAACGGACATAGAACCGGTATCCGCGCTCCGTCACCGTATGCAGCTTTCCTTTGCGGTTGAAGCTCTTCAGCACGCCGATCACGGCATCAAAGGGGACCTGCTCGATCGCGTAGGTATTGTCGCCGCGAATGCGGTAATGGTCGTCTTTCACGTCGATCACGCGGTGCAGTACGTACTGATCCCCGCGCGTGTACAGCGCGACGTCGTATTTTTGCAGGCGCGCGGAAGGGACCTCGATGATTACGAGGTCTCGGTTCTGCCGAAGCATGGGTTCCATGCTCGTGCCTTTTGTTTTGTATACCAGTTTGCCTTCCTTTTGAAGCAGGTCTTCAAAACGGGTCATGTTTCCACCTCGAATACTGCAATGCGTTTCGGGAACCCGGTCATCGGTCTTTCCGCAGGCCGGGATGCGGAACAAAGCGGGCGAGCCGTTCGGCGGCTTCCGACAGCTTCGGTTCCGGCTGCGTATACGCAAGGCGAACGAAGCCGGGGCAGAGGAACGCGCTGCCCGGCGTCAGCGCAACGCCTTCGCGTTCCAGAAGATCGCGGCAGAACACCGCGTCATCCATGCCCGTTTCGCGGATATCGAGCCAGAGATAGAACGCGCCCGCGCTCTTTTCGACCCGGATCCCGGGGATTGCGGCAAGCGCCGGATACAGGACGTCTCTTCTCTTGCGGAAGATCTCCCGAAGATCGCGGCAGAACTGCGCATCGTCCTGCAGCACGGCGATCGCGGCGCGCTCCGAAAGCGAGCAGGGACATCCCAGCGTGTGGCTCAGGTATGCGCCGATCGCGTCCGCAACCGTGTCCGGCGCGACGGCGTAGCCCAGACGAAGCCCCGCCATGGCGTACGACTTCGACGCGCTGTTCACAAGAACCAACCGGTTTCGCACGTCGGCAAATTCGTACAAGCTTACAAAGCCGCCGTCACAGACAAATTCGCCGTACACCTCGTCCGCGACGAGCCAAAGATCGCGGTCCCTGCAGAAATCGGCGATCGCCCGAAGCTCCCCGCGGGAATACACCGTCCCGGTCGGATTGACGGGGTTGTTGAACAGCAGCGCTTTTGTGCGGGGTGAAACCGCCTGTTCCGAAGCCGCTTTGGAGACCGCAAACCGGTTTTCCGGATCGCCGGGGACCGGAACGGGAACGGCGCCCGCAAGGCGGATCATCTCGGGATAGCTCGTATAACACGGCGTCGGAAGCAGCACCTCGTCGCCCGGACCGCAAAGACATGCGATCGCGGCGGAAAGGAGCGGCTTTGCGCCCGCGGAAATCAGGATGCCGCCTTCCCGCCAGCCCATCCGGTTCCGCACGGCCGCCTTGACGTCGGCGGAACCCGCCGCGGGAACATAACGTGTCAGGTCTGCGTTCAGCGCGGCGATCACGGCGTCCTTGCCGGACTGCGGCATCGGCAGATCGACCTGCCCGGCGGTCAGATTGATCACGTCCCGACCGGACGCAATGAGCTCCCTTGCGGTTTTGTCCAGCGACATGGTGACCGAGGACGGAACGACGCGGTACAGCGATTTCATTGCTTTCTGCCCTCCCAGCGACGGATCAGCAGGACGGCGGTCACGTCGCCCGCGACGTTCAGCGAGGTATACGCCATGTCCAGAAGACGGTAGATCCCGGCGTACATGCCTAAGAAGAGACCGATCTCCGACATGCCCAAAAGACCGAGGAACGTCGCGCCGAGCACAATGCCGCCGCCGGGGATGCCGGGCGCGGCCATGTTCAGCGCTTCGGCGAACACGAGCATCAGAAGAAATGTGCCGACGGTGACGGGACGGCCCGTCATCTGCATGGTAAACATAGCGAGAAGACAGAAGGAGACCGCGCCGCCGCACATATGGATCGTGCAGCCGAGCGGCGCGGCGACGCCGGAGATCTGCTCCGGCACGTCAAACTCCTCCCGGCACGTGCGCAGCGTTTCCGGCAGCGTCGCGGCGGAGGAGCAGGTGGAGATCGCGGAGAGCAGCACGCGCCCGGTCTTGCGGAAATACGTGATCGGATCGATGCGGCAGAAGATCCAAAGCGGCAGGATCATCACCAGCAGCAGGATCAGAAGGCAGCCGCCCCATGCGTACAGCACGTAACGGATCGCGCCGCCGAGCGCCTGCACGCCGAAATCCGCGGTGCATTTGCCCATCAGCACGAATACGCCGGGCGGCGTCAGCCAAAGGATATACGAGAGCATGCGGGAGAAGATCGTTTCCAGCTCCGCGACAAGCTCCGTGACGCGGTTCGCGCCGACCCTTCCCGCGACGGCGCCCGTAAAGAACGCGAACAGGATCGCGGGCAGCATCGCGCCGCTGCCGAGCGAAGCAAAGATGTTCGGGGAGAAGACGGATTGCAGGAACCCCTCAAGCGACAGGTCGGCGGCGCTGCCGTTCCACGCTTCGCCGGAGGTCAGGACAAAGCCCTTTCCCGGGGCGAGGATCGCATACAGCGCGCCGGACAGCAGAAACGAGACCGTAAACAGAATGACAAAGAGCAGAACGGTTTTCAGGAGCGTTCCGGTCGCGTTTTTCACCCCGCGGGAAGCCGCGCCGAAGACCGTACACAGAACGATCGGCAGCGCCATCAGCTTCAGAAGGTTGATATAGATCGTGCCGATAAAGCCGATATGGGAAAACAGCCGCGGCAAAAGAAGCCCGGCCGCCGCGCCCAGAAGAAAGCAGGCGAGCGTGATCCGGGACAGGAGGCGCGAGCGGTTTTTGGCGGGCGTTTTCTGTTCCATTCTTTTATTATATAAAACCGCTCGAAAAAAGTCAATTCACCTTGCGCGGTCACGGGCGTTTCCGCGGATTTGCGTTTTTTCGCAAACAGTGATAAAATGTTTCCATCAAATGAAGGGGGTCGGAGAATGGATTGGGTCTTTTCCGCAACGCCGCTTCCGTACGGACTTGTGCATTGGCTGATCCTCGGCGGCATTCTCGCCGCGGCGGTGATCTTTGCGTTCGCGATCCGAAAAGCGGACGAACGGCGGCTTCTGCGCCTGCTGTTCGTTTTCGGGCTCTGCATGCTTATCGCCGAGGCATGGAAGCAGTGGTTCGTGATCCGCTATATCTATTGCGGCACGCGCTCCATGTGGTTTTTTCCGTGGCAGCTTTGCAGCATGGCAATGTACTGCTCCGCGCTCGCGCCGTTCCTGAAGGGCAAGGCGCAGGACGCAGCGATGGTGTTCCTCTGTACGTTTTCGATGATCGGTTCGGTCTTTGCCCTGCTGTTTCCGGAGGATATGATGCGTTCGCAGATCCTGCTGTTTCTTCACAGCTTCCTCTATCACGGGGTCATGCTGCTGGAAGGGCTGATCGCCTTCCGCGTTCTCAAACGGCGCAAAACCGTATCGTTCCTTCCGGCGCTTCTGCTGTATCTCTGCATGGCGGCCGTTGCGGAGATCGTCAATACCGTCAGTCATTTTCTGGTCGACAGCATCAGCAGCGAGGCGAACATGTTCTATATCACGCCGTTCTATCCGTCGACGCAGCCGGTGTTTGACGCGATCGCGGCGCATGCGGGGATCGCGGTCGAGATCGTCGCTTACCTCGGCGCGATCGCGCTCGGGGCGTTTTTACTCTTTCTTCTGGAATTTCGATTGCATAAAAAGAGCAAGGCATAAGAAAAAGTCCCCGTGCGGGGACTTTTCAAATGGGTGGTTTTATACGATCGTTTCGATGCGCAGGACGTTTGTGTTGCCGCTTGCGCCGGTCGTGTCGCCGCCGGTCATGACGACGGTCGAGCCGGGAGCGAGGGAGAGCGTGTTCTTTGCACAGCGCGCGGCGTAGAAGTACAGCACCTCCATGCTCGGGAACTGTTCGGTCAGCACCGGCACGACGCCCCAGGAAAGCGCAAGCTTGTACCACGCCTTTTTGTTGGTCGCAAGACCGAGGATCGTGATCGGCGCGCGGAAACGGGAGACCATGCGCACGGTAAGACCGCTCAATGAAGTCACGACGATCGCGCTCGCGTCGAGGTCGATCGCCATCGTGCACGCGGCGTGCGAGATCGCGTCGACGCGGTTGTGGATCGCAAAGCTCTGGGATTCGAACTGCGCCTTATAGTCGATGTGGCGCTCGGTCTCCTCGGCGATCTCGCTCATCGTGCGGACGGATTCGACCGGGTACTTGCCGGCGGCGGATTCGCCGGAGAGCATGATCGCGCTCGTGCCGTCGTAGACCGCGTTCGCAACGTCGCTGATCTCGGCGCGCGTCGGACGCGGATTTGAGATCATGCTTTCGAGCATTTCGGTTGCGGTGATAACGCGCTTGCCCAGAAGACGGCATACG
>CAMYWS010000135.1 GCA_947302865.1 uncultured Clostridia bacterium | reverse complement strand
CAAAGCAGCAGTGCGGCAAGCGCAAAAGCCGCGATTCTCTTCATTTTCCCAAACCTCCTGAAATGATCAATATAGAGATGAACATAGTGCGTCCGTTCCGCCGAGATCGCGGACGGGCATCGCCCGTCCATGCATCGTCGGTGCGAAAGGGACGTTACGCGTCGTAGCCGTTCGGGTTCATCGACTGCCAGTGGTAGCCGGTCTTGCACATGTTGACAAGATCGCGCTTCGCAACCCAGCCGAGGAGCTCTTTTGCAAGCGACGGATCGGCGTGCTGAAAGCCGCGCTGCCCGCTCTGCGTGAAAGCAAGGGACATATCCTGTTCACCTCCTCCGTCGCCGCGGTCACGCCGATCCCGTATCAGGCGTTCTATTCCGCCGCGAAGGCAGCGATCACAGCGTCGTAATGGCTCTGCGAAACGAATTGAAGGGCACCGGTATCCGCGTCGCGGCGGTGCTGCCGGGCGACGTCAAGACGGACTTTACCGCGCAGCGCGAGAAGAATCCGGTCAATGAGAAGCTGTACCCGAACGAAGTCAAATCCGTCGCAAAGATGGAGCATGACGAACAGCACGGCATGAGCCCGGACCGCATCGCAAAGCGGTTTTATCGGCTGAGCCTGCAAAAGAACCCGAAGCCGTTCTGCTCGGTGGGCTTCGCCTATTCCGCCGTGCTGATCCTGATCAAGCTCCTTCCCGCCCGCTTCGCAAACTGGGTGCTCGGCAAAATGTACGCATAAGCAAAGCGCTCGGAAATACGAAATATCGAATGCAAATCTTTATACTTACTTTTCTTTATCTTTTCAGTTCCCGTTATTGGTCCAGCGCGCCGATTTTGCGAAGCTCGGCAAGCACATTTTGAACATCCTGTTCGATCACGCCTTCCGGCGCGGAAAAACATGCTTTCATATCAGCGATCAGTTTCTCTTCGGTTGTTTCGGTCTGCAGCAATTCCAAGACTGCGCCGAGCGTTTTGTTGCCGCGCACCAGTCCGGAAAACGCAGACTTTCCGACAGGCACGAGTACGGTTTCTTCTCCGATCGTATGCAGAATATAATTCGGATTCAGTTTCATCGTTTTATCCTTTCATTGCTTCGTATGAGACCTCTGCGGCCTCCGGTTCCATGTTGCAGCCAAGCCGCCAAAAACGGATATATGCCGGGAGACGGTCTATGAGCTGCAGAGTCTTCATCATCGCTTCCGTGTTCATCGGACGATAAATCTGTTGAATCAGCATCGGATACGCTTCTGCGTACGGTATCTCATTGATATGGTTTTTTTCAGCACGCTCCAGGATACAGATCGATTTCAAAGGCACCGATGTATTGCTGCTCAAACGGTGTTTTCCGCACCACGGTGTTCCGTATGCAAGAATGCCGCGGTTCGTGATGCCGATCAGCGGTTTATCGTCGTTCACCATTACGGCGCGCTCCCGAAAGCGTTCGCGCCACAGCCCGGTATGCGTACTTTTTCCCGTGCCGCTTTTGGCTGTAAAGAGATATGCCGTTCCGTCAACTGCGATACAGGACCCGTGCATCAGAAACGTGTTCCGAAACGGCATCGCTTCGCATATTTTGCGATGTACGGCAAGAATCTCCATATGTGTATCGGTCAGCTCACGAACACGCGCACCGTAAAAAAGGTCGTTTTCCGCGGTTATTTCACGTTCAAGCGCAATATCACGATCATTGACCGCGATCGACAGATCGACTTCGGTATCCGGCGCCAGATAGTCTTTGCAGAATCGATGTACCGCGGGGCTTTGGGATGAGATCTGTATACCGGTGTCTGCAATCCGATATGTATTTGTCATGATTGCTCCTGCACGTTATTATAAATCAAATTTAGGGCGGACAAAAAGCCGCCCACAAAACATTATAAATACTATGTGTAAATAAAGATCAGTAAGGACAATGTATACAGTCCTTATCTGCGCCGGCTGATGATCTTATACCTCGGGACCGGTGATATCATCCGATCCGTCGCCGTTGGTAAGGATATCAGCGGTTTCAAACCTGATTACTTCGATTTCGATCTTTTCATACTGTTCCATGATACAAAATCCTTTCATTAAAGCAATGACTTTACTACATTCCCTTCATTATCAGGTACGATTATATACTATGTATATATTCCTGTCAAGAATGAAAGTATGAATTATATTTGAACAATGGGGACGGAACAGCCGTCATTCCGTCCCCGTATTTCAGTTCACTTTGAGTATATGATTAATTGGCATGCGCCGTCGTATACTCATGCGCTCTGAGGTAGTAGAAGTAGAGTGCCGACATAGCATTCAGTGCATTCGTGTTGTCTGCGAAGGCCGGACTGTTCAGGATTGCCTGCGCATAGCTCAGACCGGAGATCTTCGATACAGCTGTTCCGCTTTCCGTAGTCGCCTTGATCGTGTAAGTGTTGCCAAGCTGCTGTGCACGGATCTTCGGAATGAGGACCATATAACGTCCGTCTTCCTGCAGCTGCGCAACATTCTCCGTTCCGCTGCCGAGCGTCGCTTTGAAGGTGCCGGTATATTCGTCCGCCAGTTTGAAGAACACCTTGATGGCCGTTTCGCTGTCAAGCACAAGCGTGAAGTTCACAGCTTCAATGTCATCATTGGTTCCGCGTACCGCTTCTTTTGCTGCAACAGCTTCGCGCACCGCGTCGAGGTCATAGGTTTCGGTGTAGTACTTATCCATCTCTGCATAGTCTTCTCCGATTGTCCAGCCCTTTTCTTCCGCAAGGAACGGCTGCACATAATGACCGAAATCACCGAGCGCATGCAGCAGACTTACCATATCCGCTTCGAACGAGCTCACATTCTTATCGATAGCGGTCAGATACTGTTTGATGGAGTAAGTCTCGGACTTCGTCTGACCGTCACAGTAGTGATATGTCGCAGTGATCGTATCCGCCATCTGGATCGAGTTGATAAAGCAGGTGAACCCGTAGTACTTGTTTGTGGTGTTCTTGAAGTTCGGATCGAAATCATCGCGATCGGTGATCGTGCCCTTGCCGCTGATTTCGAACGTCATATAACCTGCTTCTTTCTCTTCATCGGACAGTGTATTGAGATCCATGAAGAAGTTTACGCCGATGCTGCCGGACATGACAATGCTGTGCGTCTTGAACTTCGGATCAGCCGGCTGCGTATACGTATTCGTGAACGCTACCGCTGCGTCTCCGTCAATCACGCCGGAAACCGTCAGCTCGCCGCCGAGAGTGCCTGTCTCGCCGTTTGCGGACGGCGTATAGTTGGCCGTGCCCTCTTCCGTGATCTCATATGCGATGCCGCCTTCAAGGTTCTGGATCGTTGCCGTCTCGCCGCCCTTCAGCGTGAAGTGCGCGTTGATGACGATCGGATCGCCTGCGCTGCCGGTGTAGCCGAGCAGATAGTCGATCAGCTGCGTGAGAACGCTGTTCGCCTCTTCTTCCGTGAACAGCTGTCCGCCGTCCTTCAGGAATTTGTCGATCCAGCTCGTAACCGTGCTGATCGAAAGCTCCATGGCGCTCGGATCGATCGTGAGCTTCATTGCGAAGTTGAATTCATCGTCCGGGTTGCCGTCGACATTCGTCTTGCTGATCGTCAGCGTGCCGTTCTCGGGGATCGTTCCGAATGTGTTCTTAAACACAATGGTCTTATTGCCGTCAACGACGCCGGTTACAGTCAGTTCGCCGCCGAGTTCTCCCGTCTGACCGTTCGCAGCCGGCGTATAACCTTCCGTACCCTCTTCCGTGATCTCATATACGATACCGCCTTCAAGGTTCTGGATCGTTGCCGTCTCGCCGCCCTTCAGCGTGAATTGCGCGTTGATGACGATCGGATCGCCTGCGCTGCCGGTGTAGCCGAGCAGATAGTCGATCAGCTGCGTGAGAACGCTGTTCGCCTCTTCTTCCGTGAACAGCTGTCCGCCGTCCTTCAGGAACTTATCGATCCAGCTCGTTACCGTGCTGATCGAAAGATCCATGACGCTCGGGTCGATCGTCAGCTTCATGTTATAATTGAATACATCGTCCGGATCGCCGCCGATGTTCTTCTTCGCGATCGTCAGCGTACCGTTCTTACCGATATAAGTATTCGTGAAAGCAACATTCTGATCGCCGTCGATCACGCCGGTTACCGACAAACTGCCTCCGACGCGGCCCGTACTTCCGTTTGCAGACGGTCTGTATCCTTCTGTTCCTTCTTCGGTGATGACAAATGCAATACCCGCTTCAAGGTTCTGGATCGTTGCCGTCTCGCCGCCCTTCAGCGTGAAGTGCGCGTTGATGACGATCGGCTCACCCGTATTGCCGGAGAGAAGTGCATTGATGAGCGCCGTGATAATCGCTTGTCTTTCATCTTCTTCAAACAGCTGTTTGTCGTCCTTCAGGAACTTGTCGATCCAATTCGTGACTGTGCTGATGCTGAGATGCATAGCTGCCGGGTCAAGCGTCAGGGTCATCGTATAGTTGAACACGTCGTCCGGATCGCCGTCGACATTCGTCTTGCTGATCGTCAGCGTGCCGGGATCGGGCTCGAATGTATTCACGAAAGCGATTGTCGTGTCGCCGTCGACAACGCCGGTGACCGTCAGGTCACCGCCCATGAGACCCGCCTGACCGTTTGCGGTCGGAACGTATCCTTCCGTGCCGGCTTCCGTGATCTCATATGCGATACCGCCTTCAAGGTTCAGGATCGT
>CAMYWS010000134.1 GCA_947302865.1 uncultured Clostridia bacterium | reverse complement strand
CGTGTATACCAGGAATGGTATCGAGGGTTCGAATCCCTCTCTCTGCGCCACAAAAAATCCGATCCCGCAGGGGTCGGATTTTGTTGTAATAAGAGGATTCGACTGAGCGCCCGCAAAATCGTCCTGTGGACGGTTTTGCAGCGAAGCGGCTTTGCGGCAGGGCGGAATGCGCAGCACGGAGTGCAAGCATGACAGCCCGATATCCATCGCCGCAAAGGAATCCCTCTCTCTGCGCCACAAAAAATCCGATCCCGCAGGGGTCGGATTTTTTGCTTTGATGAGGGGATTCGGAAACTTGTAAATTCGGTTCTGACGCGGTATAATGATTACAAAGGGTGGAAGCGAAATGGAGAAAAAGACAAAACAACCGATGCGGATCGCCGAGCTCGCTTATATTGCGCTCGGTGCGGCCATCATTACGGTCTGCGCATGGATCACGATTCCGTTTACCGTGCCGTTTACCATGCAGATCTTTGCGGTCTTCTTTCTGCTGATCCTGCTCGGCGGGAGAGACGGTACGCTTTCCGTTACCGTTTACCTCCTGCTCGGCGCGATCGGCATACCGGTCTTTTCGGGAGGCAAAGGCGGTTTCGGCGTGCTCGCGGGGCTGACGGGCGGCTATCTCTGGGGCATGATTCTGATCGGCGTCGTGTACTGGATCATGACCGCGCTGTTCGGTAAAAAGCTGTGGATCGAGATCGTCTCGCTTCTTTTCGGACTGCTCCTTTGCTATTTGTTCGGAACGGTCTGGTTTTCCGTGCTGAATCCCGATCGCGGCTTTGTTTCGTCGCTGATGATCTGTGTTGTTCCCTTTATTGTGCCGGATCTGATCAAACTCGGTCTTGCGGTCATGCTCGGACGTAAGATCAGACCGCATATTCCGACGCCGTGAGAAGCCCCGCGCCTCTTTTTATACTTTGTTCATTTGCTTTTCATGACACGACGGCTTACAATATAAGCAGGGGAGGGAGAGGCAATGCAGATCGTGGTTCTGGACGGTTATTGCGTCAATCCCGGCGACGTGGACTGGGGTCCGCTGAAGCGGCTCGGAACGGTTTCGGTCTATGACCGGACGCATCCGGATATGGTCGCGCAGCGGCTGCGCGGCGCCGAGGCCGTGTTTGTCAACAAGGTGATGCTCTCGCGCGACGTGATCTTCGGTGCGCGGCAGCTGAAATTCATCGGCGTGCTCGCGACGGGGTATGACGTGATCGATGTCGACGCGGCAAAGGAGCGCGGCATCGCAGTCACGAACGTTCCTGCGTACAGCACCGAAGCGGTCGCACAGCACGCGATCGCGCTGCTTCTGGGACTGTGTCAGCACGTAGAATATCACGACGCGCTCGTTAAAAACGGCGCATGGACCGCTTCACCCGATTTTTCGTGGTGGAAGATCGCGCCGACGCTTCTTGACGGCAAGACGATGGGCATCGTCGGCTGCGGGCGGATCGGATCGCGCGTTGCGAAAATCGCGGATGCGATCGGCATGCGCGTACTCGGCGTGAATCCGCAGAAAAAGCCCGGGTTCGCCGGCGAATACGTATCGCTCGATACGCTGTTCCGTGAATCCGACGTCGTCAGCCTGCACTGCCCGGCAAAGGCGGACACGGTCGGACTGATCCGAAAGGATACGATCGCAAAGATGAAGGACGGCGCGCTGCTCATCAACACGTCACGCGGGAGTCTGATCTCGGAATCGGACGTGTGCGACGCGCTCGTCTCCGGCAAGCTCGCGGGATACGCCGCCGACGTCGCGAGCGAAGAGCCGATCAGGCTCCGCAATCCGCTGCTCAAAGCGCCGAACTGTCTCATTACGTCGCATTACGCGTGGACGCCGAAGCCGATGCGGCAGAAGATCATCGACGTATCTGCGGAGAATCTTGCCGCATTTCTTTCCGGCGTACCGAAAAACGTTGTCGGCTGAACGCGAAAGATCCTGCCCCGTTTCGGGGCTTTTTTCATGCAGATTCACGGAAATGCCATGGCGAATTCACATTTGCCACTTGCAAAAGATGTGTTTTTGGGGTAAACTGTTATCATCTATTCTCGGAGTTGTGTATCATGTTGCTGTGGACCGATTCGACTTGGGCTGCGTGCGGCGTCTCCGAACGGGACGGCGTGCTCGCTGCGCTTTCGGGCGGCGCGGACTCCGTGGCATTGCTGCTGGAGCTCATCGGGCTTCATAAGAACGGACGGCTTTCCCGCGTGGAAGCGGCGCATCTGAACCATGCGATCCGCGATGCGGACGCGGACGCGGACGAGGCGTTTTGCGCCGGGCTCTGCGCTCGGTACGGCGTTCCGCTGCATACGGAACGGATCGACGTGCCGCGCCTTGCGAAGGAAACCGGCGTATCTTTGGAGCTTGCCGCAAGGAATGCCCGCTACGCGTTTCTGGAGCGCGTGAGAGCGGATCGGGATCTCGACTGCATTGCGATCGGACATCATCGGGATGATCAGGCGGAAACGCTTCTGCTGCATTTGCTGCGCGGAAGCGGCACCGACGGTCTCGCCGGCATGCGGCTTCGATCCGGACGTCTCATACGTCCGCTGCTGTATACCGACAAGACCGCGATCCTTGCGTACCTCAACAGGCGCGGGCAGAGCCATTGCACCGATGAGACAAACTTCGAAGCGGACGCGACGCGAAACCGCATCCGCCTTACAGTGATACCGTCGCTTGAGACAGTCAATCCGTCGGCAAAAAAGGCGCTTTCCGACGCGGCGGCGCATATCGCGGAAGATTCGGATTATCTGAACGCGCTTGCCGCCGACGCAGAAAAGACGTGCGGTACGGATCGCAGGAAGCTGTCCGCACTGCCGCGACCGGTCCGTATGCGGGTCCTTCGGAACATACTGCCGTACACGGACTTCACTGCGGCGGACCTTGACAGGCTTGACAGACTGCTCTGTGGACAGACGGGCGACGCCGCAACTCTGAAATACGGCGTGACCGCATGGCTCGACGCGACCGATCTGCGGATCGGCATTGATGAGACCGAAGCGTATTCGACTCCCGTACCGGGTACCGGCAGCGTAAAACTGCCGGGCGGAACGCTTTCGATTGAACGGGTAGAAAAAGCCGTCGTTCCGTGCGGAAGATATGACGCATACGTGGACGCGGACCGGCTGCAGGGCGAAGTGATCGCACGGAGCCCGAAGCAAGGCGACCGGTTCACGCCGTTCGGCATGACGGGAACGAAGCTTTTGAGCGACTATCTGACCGATCGGAAAATCCCGCGGTTTGAGCGAAACATGCCGGTTCTTTGCGACGGGAACGGCATCGTCTGGGTGACGGGTCACACGGTGGACGAACGAATGCGCGTGACTGCGGATTCAAACCATATTTTGCACTATCATTATGAGGAGGACTGACTATGTGGGGCAAAGCGTTTATGGCAGAGGACATTGAAGAGGTTCTGCTTTCGGAAGAACAGATCAAAAAGCGCGTACAGGAGCTCGGCGATCAGATCTCGAAGGATTACGACGGTCAGGAGATCATCGTGCTGTGCGTGCTGAAGGGCGCAAGCATCTTTTTCGCCGATCTGATCCGCGCGATCACCGTGCATGCGAAAATGGACTTCATGGCGATTTCAAGCTACGGCGACGCGCAGAAGACCAGCGGCATCGTCCGCATCACGAAAGACATGGATTCGAGCATCACCGGCAAGCACGTTCTCATCGCGGAGGACATTATGGACAGCGGTCTGACGCTTTCCTACATGACGCGCCTTCTGTGGGAGCGCAAGCCGGCTTCGATCCGCACGTGCTGCTTCCTCGACAAGCCCGAACGCCGCGAGTGCGAGATCACGCCGGATTACTGCGGCTTCGTAGTCCCGAACAAATTCGTGGTCGGCTACGGTCTCGACTACAAGCAAAAGTATCGCAACCTGCCCTATGTGGGCGTCTTAAAGCCCGAGATCTACAGCTGATCCCGGATATGCGGGGCGACACGCCCCTGAACGGAGGACAATTTGGAATTCAATCCCAATAACAATCAAAACGGCAACGAGCCCGGAAAGCAGGGGAACAACCGCGGACGCATCATCACGATGGCCGTGTGGGCGTTGATCCTCGTGCTGCTGGTCTTTATGGTGACCAACGGCTGTTCGTCCGGAAAGACGAAGGAGATCAAGTTCGCCGAATTCGCCGAGTATTATCAGCAGGATAAGATCAAGGCGGTCTACGAAGTGATCGGAGGCGGAACCTATTACGGACTTCTGACGACCAGCGAATACGACGCGACCGATCTGCCCGGGAAATCCGATTTCGTCATGTATATCAGCAACGAGCAGTTTTCGAAATACATGTCGACACTCGTTTCCGAAAAGAAGGGCATCGATCCCGAAAAGGTCACGACCGGCGATTACACGTTCGTGATGCAGAGCGCACTGCCGAACGATATGCCGTGGTGGTATATCGCGCTGCAGGTTGTTCCGCTTCTGCTTCTCGCAGGGTTCGTCGTCCTGTTCCTGGTTCGTCAGCGCGGCGACCGGCAGATGATGAACTTCTCGAAATCGCGCGCGCGGCTAAACGATCCGAGCAAGGATAAAGTGACGTTCAAGGACGTTGCGGGACTTGTCGAGGAAAAAGAAGAACTCAAAGAGGTCGTAGACTTTCTGCGCGATCATAAACGCTTCACCGAAAACGGCGCGCGCATTCCGAAGGGCGTTCTGCTCGTCGGACCTC
>CAMYWS010000133.1 GCA_947302865.1 uncultured Clostridia bacterium | reverse complement strand
GTGGTCAGCGCCTTCATGATCGGCGGCTGAATGACAGGAACGAGCG
Source organism: uncultured Clostridia bacterium (assembly GCA_947302865.1). The sequence continues at coordinate 4,643 of CAMYWS010000133.1, read as the reverse complement.
CCATGTACGAATATGCCGCAACCGCGATCGGTCCCAAAAACGCCGGAGCGAGCCGCGAGGTAACGAGGATCGCCGTCGGGCCGTCCGCGCCGCCGATGATGCCGATGGACGCGGCGACGTTCTGGATGTCCGTGCCGAGAAGGTTCATGAACGGGAGCTGGAACACCAGAACGGACAGCGCAAACGCGATATAGATGCCGAGCTGCGCCGCCGCGCCGAGGATCAGACTCTTCGGGTTTGCAATGAGCGGACCGAAGTCCGTCATCGCCCCGACGCCCATGAAGATGAGGCACGGATAGATGCCGAGCTTGACGCCGAGATACAGATAGTCGAGAAGCCCTGCGCCGCCGGTCAGGTTCTCCCAGTGGACATGTCCGCCGGAGAAGAACTCCTCATGGAACATGCCCGCGCCGGGCAGGTTGGTCAACAGCATGCCGAACGCGATCGGAACGAGCAGAAGCGGCTCGAACTTTTTGACGATCGCCAGATACAGCAATCCGCAAGCGACCACGATCATGATCGCACATTTCCAGTTTTCTCCCTCAAAGAACAGGGCAAAGCCCGAACCGGAGAAAAACTCGGAAACAGTTTTCCATATGGCTTCCATAGGCGCCCCCGATCAGGCGATGGTGCAAAGGAGCGCGCCGCTTTCGACAGAGGACCCCTTGGCAACGCCGATGGACGTGACCCTGCCCGCGCACGGCGCAAGGATCTCGTTCTCCATCTTCATGGCCTCGAGGATCATCAGCTGCTGACCTTCCTTGACGGTATCACCGGGATTCACGTTGACTTGCAGGATGTTGCCGGGCATCGGCGAACGCACCTCTGTGCCCGCGCCCGCGGACGCCGCCTTGACGGGCTCCGCCGCCGCTTTCGGGATCGCGTTTGCGTCGATCTCTTCGACTTCTACTTCATATTTGGTTCCGTTGACGTTTACCTGAAACTTACGCATGGTTTCTTCCCCCTTATTTCAATCCAGTTTCTTAAACGATACGATCCTGATGCCTTTGACGCTGTCGCCCAGCATCGTTGCAAGCGCCGCGGCGACCGCCGCCTTGATCTCGCCCATGTCGCCTTCCGGTTCGGTTCTTGTGACCTGCGCGGCGGGCTCCGGAACCGCTTCCGGTTCCTTCCTGCCGACGGCACGCATGATCGCGCCCATGATCTTGATGATCGCGATCAGCGCGATCAGCCCGATAAAGACGATCCCGAGCCCCAGAAGAAACGTGATCAGCGTCGACGACAGAGCCGATCCTCCTTCAAATGACATAATCCAAACCTCCATTCTTTCCGAAAGAGAACATCTCAATCTCTCCCTCTTACTATTATATTCGACACAAATCCTTTTTTTCCTTCTACGAATTATAAACAGTATATATCAAATTTTGCGATGCGTCAACAGTTCCGTATGGTTTCGACTGTTTCGGCGCATCCTTTTTGTATGCTGACATTGTTTTTACGCGCGGTCTTTCTGGACCTGTTCGTACTGCTGATCCTGCGGCTCACCGGCAAGCGTCAGGTGAGCGATCTGCAGCCGTACGATCTTCTGATGACGCTCATCATCGCCGACCTTGCAAGCACGGCGATCGCGGATACGGATATCCCGCTTCTGTACAGCGTCGTGCCGATCCTCGCCCTGTATCTCGTGCAGCAGGCGCTTGCGAAGCTGTGCCTGAAGTCCTCTGCGATGCGGCGGCTGATCTGCGGAACGCCGCAGATTCTGATCCTCGACGGCGTGCTGCAGGAAAAGATCATGCGCCGCACAAACTACACCGTACGCGACCTTCTCGACAGTCTGCGTTCGAAAGACGTCTTTGACGTCGGCGAGGTCGCCTACGCGATCCTCGAAACGAACGGCACGGTGAGCGTTCTTTCAAAGGCGGCGTTTCAGCAGCCGAACAAGGGGGAACTGAACCTCGAGCCAGGCTCCGCCGCGCTCAGCCATCTTCTGATCCTCGAAGGAAAGATCCAGAAAAACGGTCTTGAAACGCTGCATCTTGCGCGGCAGGACGTGGAAACAATGCTGAAAAAGAACGGACTTGCGCTCAGAAACGTCTTTTTCGCGCAGATGAACGGCGACGGCGAGCTGCACGTCCAGCTCGACCGCAGAAACGGAAGCCGTGTATACAGCTTTTCGAACGAATAAGGAGGACGTATGGGATTTACGATATTCCGGGCGACGATGACGGCGCTGATCTGCTGCTTTCTTGTGATGCTGTTTCTGCTGCCCTCCGCGTTCCTCAGGGACTTTTCCGCACAGGCGGACGAATGGATCGGACAGGCGGAAAACGCGCTCCTTTCAGGCGATGCGGAGGCCGCAAAGCCGTACTGTGCCGCGCTCAGGAACCTGATGCGCGAGCGGATGCCGGTTCTCGAACGCTTTCTGAACCACGCGGGCATCGACGCGCTGGACGCGCGCATTGCCGTCGCGGATTTTACCCTGCGCGCCGGCGACGCGGGCGCGGCCGCGGAAGCGCTTGCCGAAGCGCGTTCCATCCTCGTCCGTATCAAGGGAATCGAACTTTTTTCGTGGAATAATCTGCTTTGAGGATTTACGCGCCGCGTATTTTGTGGTATACTGTTAAAAATACTGGAAGCGAGGCGCAGTGAACCATGAACGCAGGCGATCTTTCCCGGCTGATCTCCGCCGCATGCAAGGGCAAACCGGACTTTGTGATCCGCGACGCGCGCGTGATCAACGTCTTCACCAACGAGATCACACACACGAACGTGGCGATCTCGGGCGATACGGTCATCGGCGTCGGCAACTATTCCTGTGAAAACGAATACAACGCCCACGGCGCGTATCTTGCGCCGGGGTTCATCGACGGGCATGTGCACATCGAAAGCTCGATGGTCACGCCCGCTTCTTTTGCGCAGGTGATCCTGCCGAAGGGCACGACCACGATCGTCGCCGACCCGCATGAGATCGCGAACGTCGCCGGAAAGGACGGCCTTTCGGCGATCATGGTGCTTTCAAAGGATCTTCCGCTGGACATTCACTTCATGCTGCCGTCCTGCGTGCCCGCAACGCCGTTTGAGCACAGCGGCGCGACGCTTTCCGCCAAGGACCTCGCCGCGTTCATGGACGAACCGAACGTGGTCGGGCTCGGCGAAGTGATGGACTATCCTTCGGTCGTCTCCTCCGCGCCGGACATGATCTTCAAGCTGCAGTGCTTCTTTGACCGGCCGATCGACGGGCACGCGCCGATGCTGACCGGTAAGGCGCTGAACGCCTACTGTCTCGCGGGACCGCGCACCGATCACGAATGCTCGAACTTTTCGGAGCTCAGGGAAAAGCTCAGAAACGGCATGAACATTCTCATCCGCATGGGCTCGGCGGCAAACGGCGTCACCGAGATGTTCGACGGGCTCGTTTCGGAGGGACTTCCCACCGACCGCATCTGTTTCTGCACCGACGACAAGCATCTTGAAAACATCCGTTCCGAGGGGCACATCAACCACATCGTCAACACGGCGATCTCCCGCGGGATCCGTCCGCTCGACGCGATCCGCATGGCGACGCTCAACACCGCAACGGCGTTCGGGCTCAGGCGCGTCGGCGCCGTCGCGCCGGGTTACCGTGCGAACTTCTTCCTGTTCGACGATCTGCATACGATTGAGCCGAAGGCGGTCTTCGCAAACGGCAAGCTCGTCGATCCGAACGCGCCGATCCCATCTCCCGCAGTCCCCGAAAGCGTGAAAAACAGTGTCCATGCAGCGCCGGTCACAAAGGACGATCTGCGGCTCAAAGCGAAGCCGTTCATGCCGATCATCGTGACCGTTCCGCATCAGCTCGTGACGCAGCTCGTCACCGGCATCGTGCCGACCGACGCGGACGGATACTTCGTCCCGGACGACGGGCTCAACAAGCTCGCCGTCATCGAGCGCCATCACGCGACCGGAAACGTCGGCGTCGGCATCGTGGAGGGCATGCACGTGAAGGGCGGCGCGATCGCGGCGACGGTCGCGCACGATTCACACAACATCGTGGTCGTCGGCGACAACGACGACGACATGCTCTTTGCCGCGGAAACGCTGAAAGCCTGCGGCGGCGGGTTCACGGTCGTCTCGCGCGGCGAGGTCAAAGCGCTTCTCGAGCTTCCCGTCGCGGGGCTGATGAGCGACGCGCCGGTCGAGACCGTCCTTGAAAAACAGCGTGCGCTGCTGGACGCCGCGCACGCGCTCGGCACGGACGACGCCTGCGATCCGCTCGTACTCCTCTCGTTCCTTGCGCTGCCGGTCATTCCCGAGGTGCGTCTGACCGACTGCGGGCTGTTCGACGTCAGAACGATGTCCTTCCTGTACCAAAGCGAACGGTGATATCAGATGTGTTTGTTCCGTAAGAAAAAAGAATTTACGCAATCCTCAAAGAACGACTGGCGGGCGCAATGGATGGCGCTGTTTCCGCCGGAATGCCGCAACGTCCCCATTACCCTCGACGGCGTCACGCACGAGGTCTATGTCCTCGTAGGACACAACGCCATGATGATGCAGGACGGGCTTCTCATGGAAGCGTCGTTCTTCGACGTGTGCGAGCTGTTCCAGAAGGCGGGCTACCACGTCATCTGGCTGATGCGCTGCACGCAGGACATCCACAACGGCTATCTTAAGCGCAAGAGGAGCGAGGACGGCGGCAAGCG
>CAMYWS010000132.1 GCA_947302865.1 uncultured Clostridia bacterium | reverse complement strand
TGTTCGTGCCGAGCGCAAGCTCGTTTTCATAGAAGCGCGCGACGCCCGGCGTTTCAAGCGAATGTTTCGTGCCGTCCTCCGATACCGAAACGGTGCAGACCACGTCGGTGAACGGTCCTTCGTCGCCGTTCTCAGAAGATCTCTCCTGCGTCTCGCCCGGATACGCTGCCGCTTCCTCCGCCGCCTCGGCCTGCTTCTTCAGCTTTATGCCGTTGATCACGCCGAGTACGAGCAGCACGATCACAAAGATGTGCGCAAGGATATCGAGGATGCGGTATACCAGTATGTCGAGCGCAACGCCGATATAGATCACGAACAGCAGATCGAGCACGGTCAGTACCAGTGCGACGATCATCCAGACGTGACTCTTTTTGGACAGGAAGAATGCCGCAACAAACGGGGCGAGGATCGCTAAGGGGACGATAATGCGGAGAGCCCCTTCGCAGACGATCGTCATAAAGTAGGATGCAAACACCGAGGAAACGTAATATCTGTCCGACTCGACGAACGACAGAAAAACGTTCAGAACCGTGATCAGGACCAGACCGAGGATCGCATACCGCGCAGCGTCATAGATCCTCTGCGGGGAGGATGCCATTGATTTGTTTTTCATACTGTATTCCTTTCTGTGTCGTACTGTAGCGATTATATTTTTCAGATAGTTTTTTGTCAAGAACGCATGAAACGGTACTTTTATCCGATCATTTTCAATAGCTGCTGCTCCGACGCCTGCGGGAGAAGTGCGGAGAGATGCGCAAGGATGCGTTCACGGGATTCGTCCGGCGTGCGCGGACAGAACAGCGCGTCCTCCCCGAACTGCGCTTCCGGCGTGGTATAAAGCGCGACGCCCCAGCCGTATTCCCTGCCGGATTTGTCGACACGGTAGGCAAAGTCCGAGATGCAGAGCCATGTCTGCATCTGCATGCGCGTCATGACCGTGTCAAAGCCCGTGTTGCCGCCCTTTCGGTAATTGCACTGCATCTTAAGATGCGGCGTCAGCATCGAACCGTACATGCGCACGGCGTCCAGAAGCGCTTTGTCTTTATAGAAGATCAGCCCTTCCTCGTACCATTCGTCGAAGGTCATGCCGTCCCGGCGCACGTTCAGAAAGTCGGGAATCCACGCACGGCTTACAAAGCCCGCCTTTTTCTGAAAGAGCTTGCCGTACATACATCGTCCCGTGCTGGCGACCGGTCCCTTCCAGTCCCACACGGGCCAGTCGTCCCGTCCGTCGACGGAGCCGTTGTACCAGAGTTCCTGCGGCGTATGTTCCTCGAGCGAAAAGCCCGGGATCCCGTTTTCAAAAAACGGCAGAAAACCGAACATTTCGATCAGCCGTTCCATGTCCTCTTTCGAGCGAATCTGCTGCCGCATAGTTCAGTTTCCCGAGCTCGAGGAAGACGAGGACGAAGCCGCCGCCGCGTTTTCACGGTCACGGATCATGTGCTGCAGCGTGATGAGGATCGTAATGACCTTCTGCTCGTGCTCCGGCTTGTAGATGTCGATGCAGTACTTGTCGTGGAGCGAGAACATCTTCTGCCCGATCACCGCAATGATGCTGCCGTCGACGTCATACAGCTCGAAGTTGAGCGCCATGATGTTGCCTCTGAGCTGCCAGCCGAGCCCCTCGACGTTTGTGATGTCCTTGACGAGATGCCAAAGCTCGTTACTGAGCTGGAAATCCGTCCCGTCCGCCATTTCGATGAAGTGACGCTCGTGCAGAGTCAGGATCTTTTTCCACATCTTTGCGACAAGGTTATCCTGTGCGTCGAAGATCTGCGTACGGTCATGCAGGGAGATCGCCTTGCTCTCGGCGCGGTATACGACCTGCCCGGCGTCATCTGTCACCTCGATGCGATGATGCAGCGAAAAGACCTTCGAAGATGTGTACAGCGAACGCGCCGGCTCGCCGAACCGTTCCACATTGTTGACATTTGCCTGTTCGCCTTCTTCATGAAAGCGATGATACTTTGAAAATACGCCCATAAAAATCCTCCTGTTATTCTTTTCGCATGGCAAGCATGCGCCGATATGCTTCTTTATGTCCCTCGGATTCCCGGTAGAATGCCGCCATGTCGGCGCACGGAAACGCGTCGCACGCGCCGCAAGCGTCAATGCCCTTCCCGTTGCAGCAGCGGACCGGCATACAAGGATCGTCGCCCCATTCGGTCTCGCGGCAGCCGGGACACTTGCCGCCCGCATAGTCCGGACAACCGGCGCAGTTGACCCCGCAGTACGCGATTAAACGATCGATCGACATTGCGTTTTCCTCCCCTATTTTTCATATATGATACCACATTCTTCCCGTCAGACGCAAGACGAGCGGCAACATTATCACGGCAATTTGAAAGAATTGTGACACGAAAGCAAACTCCTTCAAAGACGTATTGCATTTTGCATAAACTGTGCTATGATAAGTTTAGCACTCGGAGGTTGAGAGTGCTAAAACAGAATTTACAGTTCAGAGTGTACAGCTCTTACGAAGGAGGCGACGCATATGAATGCGAACCGATTCACACAAAAATCCATTGAAGCGATCAACGGCGCGCAGCAGCTCGCGGAATCGAACCGCAACACGCAGGTGGAGCAGATCCATCTTCTGAAAGCGCTGATCGACGAAAGCGACGATCTCAACGCACAGCTTCTCGGCTCGATGCAGATCGACGTGCCCGCGCTTCGCACGGCGGTCGACCGCGCGATCGCGGGGCTTCCGACATATACGGGCGACGGGCAGAGCAGCTACGCCGCGCCGACCATTTCCCGCGCGATCACGGAAGCCGACGCGCAGGCAAAGCGCATGGGCGACGCGTACGTTTCGGTCGAGCACCTGATGCTCGGGCTTTTGGAAAAGCCGGACGAGACGATCAAAAAGCTGTTCCGGGAGTTCCGTATTACAAAGGACGCGTATCTTGCGGCGCTGAAGGCGGTGCGCGGCAACCGTTCGGTCAACACGGATAACCCCGAAGGCACGTATGACGTGCTGAAAAAGTACGGACAGGACCTTGTGGAGCTTGCGAGAGCCCATAAGCTCGATCCGGTCATCGGCCGGGACAGCGAGATCCGCAGCGTCATCCGCATCCTGTCCCGCAAGACGAAGAACAACCCGTGTCTCATCGGCGAGCCGGGCGTCGGCAAGACGGCGATCGTCGAAGGGCTTGCGCTGCGCATCGTGCGCGGCGACGTGCCCGACAATCTGAAGGACAGAAGTCTCTTCTCCCTCGATATGGGCGCGCTGGTCGCGGGCGCAAAGTACCGCGGCGAGTTTGAGGAGCGTCTCAAGGCGGTCCTTGAGGAGATCAAAAAGAGCGACGGCAGGATCATCCTGTTCATCGACGAGCTGCACACCATCGTCGGCGCGGGCAAGACCGAAGGCGCGATGGACGCGGGCAATCTCTTAAAGCCGATGCTTGCGCGCGGCGAGCTGCACTGCATCGGCGCGACGACGATCGACGAGTACCGCAAGTACATTGAAAAGGACGCGGCGCTTGAACGCCGCTTCCAGCCCGTCACGGTCGAGGAGCCGAGCGTCGAGGACACGATCTCGATCCTCCGCGGACTTGAAGAGCGCTACGAGGTCTTCCACGGCGTCAAGATCCACGACGCGGCGCTGATCGCGGCGGCGACGCTCTCCGATCGCTACATCTCCGACCGGTTTTTGCCGGACAAGGCGATCGACCTGGTCGACGAGGCGTGCGCGCTGATCAAGACCGAGATGAACTCGATGCCGAGCGAAATGGACGAAAAGATGCGCCGCATCATGCAGCTGGAGATCGAGGAAACGTCCCTGAAACAGGACGACGATCCGAAGTCCAAGGCGCACCTTGAGGAGATCCGCAAACAGCTTGCGGAGCAGCGCGACGAATTCAATGCCATGAAGGCGAAATGGGAAGCCGAGAAGGCGGAGATCAGCAAGGTGCAGGCGCTTCGCGAACAGATCGAAGCCGTCAGCAACGAGATCACCGCGGCGGAAAACGCCTACGACCTCAACAAGGCGGCGGAGCTGAAATACGGCAAGCTCCCGCAGCTGCAGAAGGAACTCGCGGAAGCCGAGGCAAAGAGCGCGGCGCGCGAAAACACGCTTTTGCGCGATCACGTCACCGAGGAGGAGATCGCCCAGATCGTGGCGCGCTGGACCGGCATTCCGGTCAGCAAGCTGCTGGAAAGCGAACGGAAAAAGCTTCTGCATCTTGACGAAGTGCTGCACCGGCGCATCGTCGGACAGGACGACGCGGTACAGCGCGTGTGCGACGCGATCCTGCGTTCCCGCGCGGGCATTCAGAACCCGAACCGCCCGATCGGCTCGTTCCTGTTCCTCGGCCCCACCGGCGTCGGCAAGACCGAGCTGTGCAAAGCGCTTGCCGAAGCGCTCTTTGACAGCGAGCGGAACATGGTGCGCATCGACATGAGCGAATACATGGAGCAGTACTCCGTGGCGCGGCTCATCGGGGCGCCTCCGGGCTACGTCGGCTACGACGAGGGCGGTCAGCTCACCGAAGCGGTCCGCAGAAAGCCGTACGCGGTCGTGCTGTTCGACGAGGTCGAAAAGGCGCATCCGGACGTGCTGAACGTGCTGCTGCAGGTGCTCGACGACGGCAGGATCACCGACGGACAGGGGCGCACGGTCGATTTCAAGAACACGATCATCATCCTGACCTCGAACATCGGCTCCGACACGCTGCTCGAGGGCATGGACGCCGAAGG
>CAMYWS010000131.1 GCA_947302865.1 uncultured Clostridia bacterium | reverse complement strand
ATTCACGTCCCGCAGGGACAATACACGCCGAAGGCAATTCGCCTGTTCATACAAATGGATACGCATTGACGGGCGGGCGGCAAGTTGGTATACTTGTAGCAATCCGACGTGCAAGGTGAAACAGGATGAAGATTTATATCATCGGCGGTCCGGGCAGCGGAAAGACCACGCTCGCGAAACGGCTTTCGGCGCGGTACGGTATTCCACGCTGTGATCTTGACGATCTCTTCTGGGACAATACCGCCGCGGCATACGGCACAAAACGCGATCCCGCGGAGCGCGACGCGCTTCTTGCCCGGGTCCTCGAACAGGAGAACTGGATCATCGAAGGCGTGTATTACGCCTGGTGCGGACGATGCTTTCGGGAATCGGACCGGATCTTCTTTCTGAACGTTCCGCGGCGCGTGTACCGCCGGCGCATCATCCGGCGGTTTGTGCGGCGAAAGCTCGGCATCGAAAAAGGAAAGAAAGAAACGCTGCGCTCCATGCGCGATCTGTTGAAATGGGCGGACCGGTATCGAGAAAAGAACGCGGTCGAAATCGCGGACATTCTGCGCAATTACCCTGATAAAGTGAGTTCGGAGGAACAGATATGACGGAACTTTTGGCCCCCGCCGGCTCGACGGAAGCGCTGAAGGCGGCGCTGCGCTTCGGCGCGGATGCGGTGTACCTCGGCGGACCTTTGCTGCAGCTTCGCGCAAAGAGCGCGGGGTTTTCGTTCGACGATATCGCGGAAGCGGCAAAACTCGCGCACACAAAGGGAAAGCGGCTGTATGTCACCGTGAACGCGCTTGCGTATAACGACGAGATCGACCTTTTGCCGGCATACGGAAACCGGCTTCTGGACTGCGGCGTCGACGCGGCGATCGTAAGCGATCTCGGTGTGCTGACTACACTGCACAAAGCCTGTCCGAAGCTCGAACTGCACGTTTCCACGCAGGCAAGCTGTATGAATTACGCGTCCGCAAGAACGTGGTATGATCTCGGCGCAAGACGCATCGTTCTTGCCCGCGAGATGACGATCGACGAGATCCGAAAGCTGAAAAAGAACGTGCCGGACGATCTGGAGCTTGAGGCGTTCGTGCACGGCGCGATGTGCATGGCGTACTCCGGGCGCTGCCTCCTCTCCTCCGCCATCCTCGGAAGAAGCGGCAACCGCGGCGACTGCGCGCAGCCGTGCCGCTGGAAGTACGCGCTCGTTGAGGAAACGCGCCCGAACCAGAGCTTTCCGATCGTTGAGGAGGGTAATTCGAGCTATATTCTTTCAAGCAGGGACCTCTGCTGCATCGGCCTTCTGGACGAGCTTATCGACGCGGGCGTGACCTCGCTGAAGATCGAAGGACGTATGAAGACGGAATACTATGTTGCGGTCGTGGTCAATGCCTACCGCCGCGTGCTGGACGGCACGATGACCGTTGAAGACGCGCGGAAAGAGCTTCTGACCGTGTCGCACCGTCCGTATACGACCGGGTTCTATCACGGCGAACTCCCGCAGGATCACAGTAACGCCGGCGTCTATACGCAGACGCACCGCTTTGCGGGAACGGTCCTTGCGTGTGAAAACGGCTGTGCCGTCGTGCAGCAGCGGAACCGCTTTGTCAGGTGCGACGCTTTGGAAGTCGTTTCCCCCGTGCTTACGAACGCGGTTCTGTACGCAGACGAGATCACGGACGAACAGGGCGAACCGGTCGGGATCGCAAACCGCGTGCAGCAGATCCTTCGCATCAAAACCGACCTTCCGCTTTCGACGGGCGATCTGCTCAGGATCAGGGCATAACGCAAAACGGACCCTGTCGGGTCCGTTTTCTTATTGTCTTTGCGTCAGATCTGCGCGAAATACTTGATTGTGCGGACCATCTGGCTTGTGTAGCTGTTCTCGTTATCGTACCATGCGACGACCTGCACCTGATACAGTCCGTCCGCGACCTTGCCGACCATGGTCTGCGTCGCGTCGAACAGGGAGCCGTAGCGGATGCCGATGATATCGCTCGAAACGATCGGATCCTCGGTATAGCCGAAGGATTCATTGGAAGCGGCTTTCATGGCGGCGTTGACGCCTTCCACGGTGATGTTCTCACCCTCGACGACGGCGACAAGGATGGTCGTGGAGCCGTCCGGCACGGGCACGCGCTGTGCGGAGCCGATCAGCTTGCCGTTCAGTTCCGGCACGACGAGACCGATCGCCTTTGCTGCGCCCGTAGAGTTCGGTACGATGTTGATCGCGGCGGCGCGGGCGCGGCGCAGATCGCCCTTGCGGTGCGGACCGTCGAGCACCATCTGATCGCCGGTATACGCGTGGACCGTCGTCATGATACCGTGGCGGATCGGCGCGAACGCGTTCAGCGCTTTCGCCATCGGCGCGAGGCAGTTGGTCGTGCAGGACGCGGCGGAAATGATTGTGTCCTCCGGTGTCAGCGTCTCGTGGTTGACGTTATAGACGATCGTCGGTATCTTGTCCTTTGCCGGCGCGGAGAGAACGACCTTCTTTGCGCCAGCCTTGATGTGCTTTTCAAGCTCTTCCTTCTTGACGAAGAAACCGGTGCATTCCAGAACGACTTCAACACCGAGCTCCTTCCACGGAAGCTGTTCGGGATCCGGGTTCTTGAAGATGCGGATCTCCGTACCGTCGACGATGATGCCGTTTTCGGTCGCGCGGATCGAATCGGCGAACTCGTACCATTTCTGCGTGGAATCGTACTTCAAAAGATGCGCAAGCATGGTCGGATCGGTCAGGTCGTTGATAGCGACGATCTCATATCCCGGCGCGCGGAACATCTGACGGAACGCAAGACGACCGATGCGTCCGAACCCGTTGATTGCAACTTTGACTGACATTTATATGTCCTCCTTTTCATCAGCTTTCGCTGTTATGTACGTATCGCAGCGTCCATTCCTCACGAAGGATCGCGTAGCCGAACTGATCGAAGTATGGTTCCGGTTCTTCCGGGCGGTTCTTGCCGCGCTTGATCATGCGGCCTTCGTTGCGGAATCCGACTTTATCGAAGATGCGGATGACCGCATCGTTGTTCACGTCGCAGACGGCATGGACGCGGTGCAGACCCATACTGCCGAAAAAGTAATCGAGAACGCCCATAAGCCCTTCCGTCACGTAGCCGTGTCCGGAATACGCGCGGTTGAGGATTACACCGAGGATACCGTCGTCCCGCCGCCAGTTCATGTGCAGCGAAATGCCGCCGAGCACGCGCCCGTCCTCTTTCCGTACGAGCGCGATATTATAGTGCATCCGGGGAACGGCGTCGCGTTCCGCGGGGCATTTGACCTCGAGGTATTCTCTCGTCTGCTCCGGCGTGTTCGGGCCGAAGGTCATGTGCTTAACGTTCTCGTAGTCTTCGGAGTAGGCATGTACGTCCGCAAAATCAGAAGGCTCGAAATCCCGCAGGATCAGCCGTTCCGTTTCAATAAACTGCATGGTTGTCTGTCCTCCCGTTACTGCACCGGAACGAACGGTGCGGAGACCTCGATCGCGTAATCCATCATCTGCACGTCGACCTCTGTCAGCACGTCGGCGTATACGCGGTTTTCTCCGGGCAGAAGAATGAGATCGCCCGACGCGGTGAAAAGCTCGGCATAGCCGTACTTCACGCCGCCTTCCGAAAACGTGACGCGCAGTCCGCCGGAAAGCTTTTTCGGATAGTCGTTCGTGATCACCGCGTCAAGGAGCGTCTCGCCGTTCTCCTCGTAGACGCGCAGCTGTGAGATCGAAAGATAGTATTCATAATAATGCGTCTGCCCGTTCAGGATCGGAATGCCGTTCTCATCCGTGATAAAGCCCTCGCCCGTGACCGGATCGACGGTGATCGGGATCGGTTCGGGCGGCGGCGTCGGCGTGTACAGCGGCGTAGGCGTCGGCGTCGTCTCCGGCAGATAGATGAGATGCACGCCCTGTGAACTGCATCCGAAAAGCAGCATCGCGAACAGAAGCAGCAGGAGCCGTTTCATTCCGCGTCCCCTTCCCCGCCGTCCGCCGCTTCCTCCGGCTGTGCCGCGATTTCGCCGGCGGGTTCGGCGCTGTTCGCTTCCTCCGGCTGTGCCGCAACTTCTTCGACGGTTTCGGCGCCGTACGCATCTTCCGGCTGCGCGGCAATCTCATCGGGTACATCTTCGTCCGGTTCCGGCTCCCGTACGGGACCCGCTGCGGGAGCGGGATGCTTTGCGCGGTACAGCGATAGACCCGCAAAGAACAACAGCATCGCCATCAGCACGATCTGGTTGAAGCGGACCTCTCCGAATATGATCTCGCGGGTGACGCCGACGTCCGGCCACTCGACGCGAAGCCATTCGAGGATGAATTCCGCGAACATATACAGGATGATCGTGAGCCGGTACGTGCGGCCGGCTTTTTTGTTCCTCATGAGAAGCGCGGTAACGCCGAGCGCGAGGCAGACGAGAAAATCGAGGAAGAAGACAGCGTACGCGACGGTCGTATGATCTGAAAAATACTGCGGCGTGAACGTCGCGAGCGGAAAGAATTTCGGTACATTTGCGCCGATTTCTGCTCCGAGCCCGTCACAGAGAAAGAAATCCGACCAGCGTCCGACCGCAAGACCGAAGAACGCGCCGGGCATAAGAAGATCAAGCGCGCTGTCGATCGGGATCTTTTTAATGCGCAGCCAGACGACGATCCCGACGCCGACAAACAGCAGCGCGCCGGGCAGGTTCAGCCCGCTTTGCGTGAGGTCGAAGAACGCGGAAAA
>CAMYWS010000130.1 GCA_947302865.1 uncultured Clostridia bacterium | reverse complement strand
CCGTGTTCTTGAACTTCAGGGAAGTGATGCCATATTTCTCCCAGTCGCCCATGTAGATGGGATCGACGCCCATGTCGGAGAAGTCGGCCTCGTACTCCGGAATGTCGATCTGGGCATGCTGGCGTTCTCGCTGGTTCGCAGCAAAATGGTGCTTCTGCCGCTTCTGATCCCGCTTCCGATGCTGCTCGTCAGTCTCATCTATACGAACTACCCGCCTGCGCTTTGGACCGTTGCGCTCCTTGCGGTGTATATGGGATACGTATTGCTCGGAAACGGGCTCCGGAAGGGCGATTTCGAACGGCACGGACTGCTTACGGCGGTTCTTGTGCCTTTGATGCTCATTCTCGTGCTGCTGCTCGCCGCGATGTTCCCGCAAAAGGACTATACGCCGCTTTCGGCAGAGAGACGGAAGGCGTTCTTCTCCGAACGGTTCGGGCCGATCGTCGACGAGGCAATGTCGTGGTTCGGCGTGAGGAACCCGAAAAACTTCGATCTTTCCGAAGAAGACGAGCGTGAGGAGGACGACACAAAACTGTTCACGGTCTATGCGCGGAAGGGCGTTTATCTTCTGCGCACACATTCCTACGGCGCATACCGGAATAACCGATGGATGAAAGCCGACGCATACAACGGCGAATGGCGGTCCGTGAAAGCGCTCGGGCTCCGGCAGGAAAAGACCGACGCAACGATGTGGATCTATGATTCGATTTCCGGCGAACGTGCCGTGCCTTATGCGTGGACAGATGAACCGGCGGCAGGCAATGCGGACGAACAGCCGGTCGGACCGGTTGCGGAAGAGTCGTTTATACGATCCTACGGATGGCGGGATTACAGTTGGCGCTATACCTTGCGGTATCAGACCGAACCGGGCGAAGTGACCGAGGAGGAGCGTGCCTATTACGAAAACTTTGCTCTGAAGCAATATGTGATGCCGGACGGTGAAGAAAAAAACGCGCTTCTGGACATACTGAATACAGCGGGGATCGCCGGCGGCGGCGACACGCTGGAAACGGCAAATAACGTCGCGGCGTTCGTGCGCGGCTCCGGTACGTATTCGCTGAAACCCGGATCCGTTCCGAGAGGGAAGGATTTCATTCTGTATTTTCTGACCGAAAACCGAAAGGGCTACTGCGTCCACTTTGCGAGCGCGACAACCGCGCTTCTGCAGGCGCTTGGGGTTCCGGCGCGGTATACGGTCGGCTATTACGTCACCATCCCGGAAGAGATAGGCCGCCGTGGCTTTGACGTCACCAAAAACGACGAGCATGCATGGGCGGAGATCTATATCCTCGGTCTCGGATGGGTGCCGATCGAAAGCACGCCGGGACGGTACGACACGCAGGACGGGGACGGCGGGCAAACGCCTGCCGGACAGCAGCCGACCGCGACGCCGAGCCCCGCTGAGACGCCGGAACCGACGCCCGTTCCCACACCCGAAGCGCCGTCCGATCCGACGCCGGAACCGACGCAGGAACCGACGCCGACGCCGGGAACCGCGGCCGAACCGAACGCGACAAAGCAGCCGACGCCCGCACCGCAGGGACAGAACGAAAACGGCGACCCGCAGGGCGGCGGAGAGACCGGAAAAAAGCGCGGAAGCGCATGGTGGGTTCTGATCCTGCTCATACCGCCTCTTTGGACAGGAACGGGATTGCTGGTCCGAAAACGCAGGGAACAGCGCTTCCGCGATCCGAACGTGAGACGTTCGATCCCGGAGATGGCGCATTACCTCGACCGGCTGAAGCGCTTCGGCGTGAAGAAGGATCCGGACGTCGACGAATGGGCGCTGGAAGCGGCGTTCTCGAACCACAGGATGCAGGAGGAGCACAGGGCGCTTCTGAAGCGCGTGCATCAGGCGCAGAAGACGGTTTGCAAAGACAAACCGGCGCTGCGGTTCCTTCTCCGGTGGGTGCTGTATCTGATCTGACGTTTTTTGACCCAAAGGTCTTGAAAACGCAGGGCGGGTATGGTATAGTGCACAGGTTGAAAAACGGGAAGAAACATTCTCCGGACGGACGTCCGGAACAACATACAGGGAGCATGCAATGAACAATAACGGGGAACAGCGCTTTTCCGCGCTTCGCGTGATCGCGACGATCCTTGCGAATCTGACCGCGATCCTTTCGGCAAACTACATCGTCTTCTACATTCTGGATCACTTCAATCCGGGCTTTCACTTCGTCGTTCGTTCGGAGTTTTTCCTGACGAAGTATCTGCACGTCGTGATCCCGATCCTGATGATCCTGACGGCGCTTCTGTACCTGCTGGTGTATGCGGCGGGCGACGCGAAGCCGAAACGCTTCCGGAAGAACCGTCTTGTCCGGATCCTTGTGATCGACGTGATCCTTGCGGGCGCGTTTGCGATGACCGTCAACGCGCGCGCGTTCGGCTGGGCGAAATGGCTGAGACCCAAGGAAGAAGCGCCTGTCGCGATCGCGACACGCGTGCCGACGGCGGAACCGACCGAAGCGCCGACGCCGGAACCGACTGCGGAGCCGGTCGAAACGCCCGCGCCGCAGAATATGGAAACCGAACCGTCCGCGCCGGGCGAGCCGACGCCGGAGCCCACGCCGGAACCGACGCCGGAACCGACGCCGATCCCGGGACTCTTGGGCGATAAGTTCAAGGAAAAGTTCTCCGAAGGCGAGCCGGTCATTGCGGAGCCGAACACGAGCGAAACGCTTGCGGACGGCACCGAAAAGACGCTGATCTATACCTACGCGGGACAGAAGGCCGCGATCGAGCTGTACCGCTGCAAAAAGGGCAAACTGGAATATCAGATCGCCGAGCTTTACGTGCGCGAGATCGAAAAGCTCACGACCGCGTATGAAAACGATCAGGCAAGAGCAAAGCTGCTGCCGGAATTCGTGAAGGAAAACAACACAATTATCGCGATCAACTCCGACTACTTTTCCAACAACGCGAACGACGCCGGTCTGATCATCCGCAACGGCATGCTGATCCGCAACAATCCGTGCAGATACGCGGATCTTCTGGTGATCTATCAGGACGGCACGGTGCGCTGCTTTGACTGCAGGAAGGACAAGATCGACAACAATGAGATCCTGCAGAGCTATCCGTATCATTCTTTCTATTTCGGACCGTCTCTGCTCGATGAGAACGGCGCCGCAAAAACGAAGTTCAACTCTTCGCTGATGCCGCAGAACCCGCGCACGGCGTTCGGTTATTACGAGCCCGGGCACTATGCGTTCGTCGTCGTTCTCGGCGACCGCGGTATCAAGGACTATGAGGGACACAGTCTCGGCGACGGGAAATCACCCGGATTGACGCTGTCGGAGCTGTCGGAGCTCTGCGCATCGTTCGGAATGAAGATCGCCTATAACTTCGACGGCGGCGCGTCGAGCGGCATGTGCTGGAACAGGACGATCTTCGGACACAACAGCCGCACCACCGGCGATATTCTCGCCATCGTGGACTGACAGGAGGGCAAAGATATGAAACGCAAAACAATTCTGACCACCGTCGCATTGATCGCGCTTTTTGTCGCGCTCATCTATCTCGCCGTGCTGGCGCTTTTACAATTCGGCATTCTGCCGCCGGAACAGACGGAGGAGAGCTTATTCGTGAGAGGATATCTCTTCCTGCCCCTGCCGCTGGTCGGATTTCTCGCAGGCATCCTGCTGCAGTTCTGTTCGGTCCGTTCCGCAAAGAAGAAACGGTAAGCAAACAGTCTTGTGCCGTCGCGAAAGCGGCGGCATTTTGCATCTGCTCACGTCCGCAGAGAATCGACGGCCCTGTCGGGCGATTTTCCTTGACCGAACGCGGAATTGCCGATATACTGTATTTGTGAAATTTTACGGAAACGGAGAAAAGAGTATGTTGGATATTGCGATCATCGGAGGCGGACCGGCGGGACTGACCGCGGGACTTTACGCCGTGCGCGGCGGCGGAAACGTCTGCCTCTTTGAAGAAATGTTTACGGGCGGACAGATCGTAAAAACGCACCGGATCGACAACTATCCGGGCGTCTCGGACGGACCGGACGGGTACGCGCTCGCGGCGCGGTTCGAGGAGCACGCGGCGGCGTTCGGACTGAAGATCGAATACGGTTCGGTGACGCAGCTTGTTCTGAACGAAGATCCGAAGCATTTTATGTTCAACGGGGAACGGATCGAGACAAAGACCGTGATTTTAGCGACCGGCGCGTCGCCGAAAACCCTCGGAATTCCCGGCGAAAAGGAACTGACCGGGCACGGCGTTTCCTATTGCGCGACCTGCGACGGCGCGTTCTATAAGAACCGAACGGCAGCGGTCGTAGGAGGCGGGGACACCGCGATCTCCGACGCGCTGTATCTTGCGAAGCTTTGCAAAAAGGTATACGTCATGCACCGGCGCGACTCGCTCCGCGCAAGCGCGATCCTGGCCGACGCCGCGCTGAAAACAGAAAATATCGAGTTCGTCTGGAACAGCGTTCCCGAGGCGTTTCTCGGCGAGAAGAAGCTTTCGGGCGTTCGGTACAAAAACCGTGTGACGGGAGAAATTTCCGAGCTTGAGACCGACGGTGTATTCGTCGCGGTCGGCGTGGTGCCCCGGACCGAGCTGTTCAAAGATCAGGTCGCGCTTTCCGAGAACGGCAGCGTGATCACCGATGAAAAGACGGAAACGAGCGTCAAGGGCGTTTTCGCAGCGGGCGACGTGCGCAACACCCCGCTTCGGCAGGTCGTGACAGCATGCGCGGACGGCGCGATCGCCGCAA
>CAMYWS010000129.1 GCA_947302865.1 uncultured Clostridia bacterium | reverse complement strand
GTACGCCATCCGTCTCGGCATGAGCGGCTCCGCGATCAAGGCGGCCCAGCAGCGGCTGTACGATCTCGGGTACATCCGCTCGCACAACGTGACCGGCTACTTCGGCGAATCGACGGAGGAGGGCGTCAAAGCGTTCCAGAAGCGCAACGGGCTCTCGCAGACCGGCGAGCTCAACGAAAAAACGCTGGAAAAGCTCAACAGCAAGAAAGCGAAGGCCGCGCCGAAGCAGAACGGCGGCGGTTCCGGCGGAAGCTCGGGCGGCAGTTCGGGCGGAAGCGGCGGCAGCTCCGGCGGCAGTTCGGGCGGCAGCTCCGGCGGATCGAACGAGCAGGCAAAGCGCGGCGTCGAGAAGCTCATCGGCATCGCCCGCACGAAGCTCGGCTGCAAATACGTCCGCGGCGCGAAGGGCCCCGATCAGTTCGACTGCTCCGGCTTCGTCTACTGGTGTCTGAACCAGTCGGGCGTCCGTCAGGGCTACATGACCAGCATCGCGTGGCGCACCTGCTCGAAGTACAAGCGCATCACCTCGATGAACGATCTCAAGCGCGGCGACGTGCTGGTGTTCGTCGGCAAGACGCAGGCGAGCGGCCACGTCGGGATCTATCTCGGCGACGGCACGATGATCGACGCTTCCTCGTCGCTGGGCGTGATCCGCATCTCCGACAACATCCTGAAAAGCAAATACTGGACGAGCCATTTTCTGATGGCGTATCGCATCTGGGATTGACGCAGAAACGATCCGGCGGCGGGAACCTTCCCGCCGCCGTCTTTTTTTGCGGCGTTCCTTTTTTCCGTATGCACCGCAAAAAGCGCGCCTGTATACCGTATGCGGCGGCATTCGACGGATTTTTGCAGGAACCGCGCGTGTTTCGCGGCGCGCCTGAATATTCATTCCGATCCGAACCCCTGCATAATCGCATACATTTCCACATCATCCACACAGTTATCCACAATCGAGGCGGCAAATCATCGCGTTTTCCGGAGTTATCCACAGGATGCGCGCCCCTGCATATGCGGTATTGGCGCGTTGAATACTCAATGCATAATTCATAAATCGTTCAAATAAAAGCGGTTTTCCGCAAACAATTCTGCATAGCAGCGGTTATTCGTCTGTATGTTGCATGAACCGCCGTGTATGCATGCGGTATGAAAAAACCGCCCGAAGGCGGCTTCTCAACGGTCCGGCGCCGTGCGTTCCCCGGACGGGAACGGCTTCAGCGCGCCGGTCTGCGCGGCGGCGATCAGCACCAGCGACAGCACCTCCCTCCGCCACCCGTACAGCGTCGATTCCGACACGTGCAGCGCCAGCGACGCGGCGACGATGCCCGGCCGCCGTCCCCGTTTCGGCGTTCCGATCCCGTAATACGTCCGGAAAAACCGTTCCTTTTCCGCGTCGTGAACCTCCAGATACGCGCACACGGCGCGGACCGTTTCCGCCCACCGTCTGCTCCGATGATACCGCTCCGTCTTCGGTCCGCCGGCGTCCTCGACGCCCTTCAGAAACGCCAGGTGATCCCCGAAACGGCAAACCTCCTTCTCCGCGATCCGCTTCCATTCTCCTTTCCTGCGGACGTGTGCGAACATTTGTTCGCATACGCGTATTATAACAGAATGCCGGAAAAAGAAAAGACCTTTTATGGGACAGCAAAACATTTTTTGCGCAAAAAAGGACCTCCCCCGCCGGGGAGGTCCTTTGCGGTCTTTCGGTTATTTGACGGTCGCGGAGAGCACATTCGACCACTCGCCGTAATACGTCATACCGTTGAACTCGTGATACGAGCGCACGCGCACGAAGTACGCCGTGCCGCTCTTCAGGTTCTTCAGTACGGTCTGCACCGTTTTCGCGTCGGTGATCTTCACCGTCTTCGCGCCCTGCGTGAACGCCGTGTCGGCCGCGTACTGCACCTGATAGCCCGTGAACACGGACGAGCCCGCCCACTTGACCGTGAGCGTCTTCGCGCCCGGCGTCACCGACTTCAGCTCGCGCGTCGTGATGCGCACGGTGGTCCTGAGCGGTCCGACCTGACCGAGGTTATAATTGTCGCCCACGTTGCCGCCGATCTCGACGCCCGCAACCGGATCGGTGCGGCGCTCGAAGTACGCCTTGACGCCGTACTGATAGCGCGTGCCGGCGTAGACGGTCGTATCCGTCCATTCGAGCGCGGTCGTGTTGTTCCAGCGCACGAAGTCGGTCCAGCCGTTCGTCGTGGCGCTCCACGCGCGGCGGTAGATGACGTAGCCCGCCGCGCCCTCGACCGGCGCCCAGGTCAGTCTGATCCCGTTCCCGACGTTCGCGACCGCCGTTTCGGTCGTCGCGGGCAGATAGATCTTGAACGCGCCGCGGCAGGTCCCGGCGTATTCGCCCTTGAACGTGACGAGCACGTAGCCGGTGCCTGCGTTCGTATTCTCGCGATACTCATAATCGTAGTTTGCCGGATCGACCACGCTGCCGTCCGCGCTGTTCTTCACGACGAACCGCGGCGTCTGCGCGCTGCCGTTTGCGATCACGTACGGCGTCGTCCCCTTGAACTTCACGTCTTCGCTGTTCCATTCGACCGTGGCTTCAAAGTCCTCCGTCAGGTAATGCCAGGTCGCGCTCAGCAAGGGATCGTTGTTCGATCCGATCGTCAGCTTCTGCTCCCGCTCCGCTTTCGTTCCGTTATACCAGACGTCGGAAAGCTTCTCGCAGCCGGAAAACGTCCAATCGTCGATGCTCGTTACGCTGCTGCCGATCGTCACCGTCGTCAGTCCCGTGCAGTCGCAAAACGCGCCTTGGCCGATACTTGTCACACTATTGCCGATCGTCACCGTCGTCAGTCCCGTACAGTCCCAGAACGCGTCTTGGCCGATGCTTGTCACGCTGTCCGGAATCGTGATCGCCGTCAGCCCCGCACAGCGCTCAAACGCAGACATGCCGATGCTCGTTACGGTATCCGGAATCGTGATCCCCGTCAGTCCCGTGCAATTGCAAAAGATGTAATCGCCGATGGTTGTCACGCCGCTGCCGATCGTCACCGACGTCAGTCCCGTGCAGTTCTCAAACGCACTTTCGCCGATGGTTGTCACGCCGCTGCCGATCGTCACCGTCGTCAGCCCAGTGCACCACCAAAACGCATGTTCACCGATGCTGGTCACGCTGCTGCCGATCGTCACCGACGTCAGCCCCGTACAAAAGGAAAACACATTACTGCCGATGCTGGTCACGCTGTCCGGAATCGTTACTGTCGTGATCTGCTTCTTTGAAAAGGCTGCATCTGCAATCAACCTTGTTCCATCTTTGACTCGAACATTTTGTTCGCAGGTTCCATTAACGCCAAGCAGGATATCCTCCAGGTACACGACGCCCTCGCTCTGCGCATTCCACCATCCCGTATATGCGAACGCATTGTCGCCGATGCTTTCTACACTGTCTGAGATCGTGATCGACGTCAGTTTTTTACAATTGGAAAACGCATTACTGCCGATGGTTTTCACACTGTTCGGAATCGTAATCGACGTCAACTGCGTGCAGACAGCAAGCGCAGAATTACCGATGCTGGTCACGCTGTCCGGAATCGTAAAAGACGTCAGTCTGTAGCAGTCAGAAAATGCATAATCGCCGATGCTTGTCACGCTGTCCGGAATCGTAGTCGGCATCAGCACGTTGCAGTCAGCAAATGCAAAATCACCAATATGCGTCATGCCGTTTGGCAAAACGAGTATCTGAATACGATCTTTTAAATCCTCCCACGGCGTCTCATAGCGATCATAATTCGACATCTCGCCGTTTCCGGTGATCGTCAGCGTGCCGGTGGATTCGTCAAACGACCAGAAAAGGTTCTCGCCGCACTGACCGGTAACCGGCTCGGAAGGCCCGTCAGATTCATAGTGCCATGTCGCGTTCAGAAGCGGTTCGTTATCGTCGCCGAAGGTCATTTCCGCTCTTTGTTCTGCGGTTCCCTGATAATACACATCGGTTATTGCGTTGCAGTCCCAGAAAGCGCCTTCGTAAACCTCCGTAACACTGACCGGAAGCGTCACGCTTTCCAGTTGTCCGCAGTTAGAGAAGCACTGCCATGTTATCTTACTGATACCGTCCGGTATCGCGATTGACTTCAGGTTTTCACAACTTGCAAACGCCATGTAAAGAATACTCTTCACGGTGCTCGGAATCTCGATGGACTCAATCAGAGTACCGCAAAACGCCCCACTGGCAATCGACGTCAGACCCTCCGGAAGGATGATATAGTGAATCAGAGATACTGTCGGATCATCGCGAAGCACTGCGCCTCCGTAACTATCAACGTATTCGACGGTTACGTCTTCCCACGGCATTGCGCCGCATTCGTTATCCCACATATCCCCGCTGCCGGTGATCGTCAGCGTTCCGGTCTCTTTATCAAACGACCAGTAGAGGTCGTCGCCGCACTGTCCGGACGTTTCTTCCGCGCTTGCGCGGTGCATCGTCAGCGGCAGCAGCGCGGCAAGCAGAACGAAGCAAATGAAAAGTGTGATCCGTTTTTTCATGGTTTCCCTCCCTGATTCCATTTGAAAAAAATATATCGCATTTGGGAATGACTGTAAAGGATGAAACCGTACGATTCGTCGGAATTTTATCAAATTTGCGTTCGTCCGGCATCGACACCTCATCACCGCTTCGCGGAGCTTCTCCTCAAGGAGAAGCCACTGCAGTAACGAACGAGCCTATTGATCCGAAGGATTTTATTGATATCGCTCGCACCG
>CAMYWS010000128.1 GCA_947302865.1 uncultured Clostridia bacterium | reverse complement strand
AAATCAAAACCGCCCCGGGGTGAGGGCGGCTTTGACAAGGATAGAGGGGGGTAATGATAAGGAGGAGTCCTTATTGATCAATCGGTCGGCGGGAGGGGTAACCCGCTTCCCTTTTGATGGTTTCAGTATAACCCTTAAATGCGTCATAAATGCGTTTTCCATGTGAAAGAAGCGTCACAAGAATGTGAAGAAAATGCAAACTGCATGCCAAAAACAGGTAATTATTTACTTTTTCGGACGAAGCGTGTATACTGTGCGTAAGCGTCGATCGCATGCGATCGACGTTCGCATTCTGCCGCAGCGCAGCCGATAAGAGAGGCGGAATGCCGGGGAAATGGAGCAAAGACCGGACAAGACACAAAAGAAACGCAAAACGGAAGCGGTGCGACAGGCGCGCGAACGTTCGATCCCGTATCGGATCCTGACGGCGGCGCTGCCTGCGCTTGCGCTGCTCCTTGCGGCGGCGTTTGTTTTGCTGTGCATTGCGTATTCGCGCGTACGTCCGGTTCTCACCATCGAGCTCGGCGAGGGCACGCCGCAGGCGTCGGCGTTCTCCGTCGACGGCGCGGACGCAGTCTATCGGACGCAGCCGGACGCGCTGTATAAAACGGCAGGCAAGGTTCGGCTTTGGATGAAAACGGGCGTGCTGACCGTGCCGGTCACGCTGCGTGTGGTCGATACGATCGCGCCGACAGCGTCGGGAACGGAAACGACGATCTCCACACACGACGCGCCCACGCCCGACAAGCTGATCAAAAACCTGCGCGATCAGAGCATCGTCAGGGTGTCGTTCGAGACCGCGCCGAAATTCGGCACGGTCGGCGATTACGATGCGGTCGTTCTTTTAGAGGACGCAAGCGGCAACGAATACCGCGTTCCCGTCAGAGTCCACGTCCGCATCGCGGCGGACGCGCTCGAGCGCGAGGCAGGCAGTCCCGCACCGAAGGCGGAGGATTTTCTGATCGACCGATATGAAACCGTACAGATGGACCCGATCCCGGAGACGGTCATGCACGAGCCGGGCGAGTACCCGATCCGTATCACGGCGGACGGCGTTGAAACGGAAAGCACGCTCATTGTCAAAGATACCGTCCCGCCGACGGGAAGATCCGTCACGTTCGTCGCCGCGCCGGGCGAACCGGTCGCGCCGGAGGACCTTGTTGCGGATATCTTCGACGAAACGGCGGTCGCGGCGACGTTCGAAACGGAGCCGGATCCGGAATGTCTTTCGCCGCAGACGATCGGCGTGATCCTGAAGGATCGCGGGGGAAACGAGACGAAGCTTTACGGCACGCTGCTCATTACCGGCGTCGCGCCGGTGGAGATCGAAGCGCATCACGGGCTTCTGGACGTGTCCGAGCTCGCGCTCGAAGGCGAATATTCCGACGCGCGGATCAGCTGGCAGTTCACGCCCGACGCGCCGGGTCTGCACGTCATCATCGTGCTTCTGGACGGGCGGGAGCATTATGCGCTGATCGAGGTCAAGGATACCACGCCGCCGACGCTTGCGTTGCTGAAAACGGACGGATTTCTGAACCGTCGGTTGCCTGCGGAGGCGTTTGCGTCGGTTTCGGACGTGACCGAAACGACGCTCGAATACCTGGATGAGCCGGACTGGACGGAGGAGCTGCAGGACGTCACGCTCGTAGCAACGGACGCGGCGGGCAATCGCACCGAACGGACGTTCACGCTCACGCTTGCGCCCGATACCGATCCGCCGGAGATCTACGGTGTGGTGGACCGGATCGCTTACGTCGGCGAGCCGATCGCGTACCTTGCCGAGGTTTACGCCGAGGACAACGCGGACGGACGCACGGAGGTCACGGTGGAATCCGCCGTGGATACGCAGACGCCTGGCAAATATGCGGTCACATTCACGACCGAGGACGCGGTCGGCAACCGCGCGAGCGCCTCGTGTACTTATACGCTCGTCGCCGCGACCGTATCTGAAGCGGACGTCCGCGCGCTCGCGCAGGGCGTGCTCAAAGAGATCATCAAAGATAATATGGTGCAGGCGGAACAGCTCAAGGCGGTGTTCGAGTATGTCCGAAACCATGTACATTACGTCGGCGGGTCCGACAAAACGGACTGGCGCAAGGAGGCCGTCCGCGGGTTCAAAACGGGCAGGGGAGACTGCTTCACATTCTATTCCGTCACGCGCGCGCTTCTGGATGAGCTCGGGATCGAATACATGAGCGTCACGCGGCTCGGCGGCGCAACGCGGCACTACTGGACGATCGTGAACATCGGCACCGGCTGGTACCACTTCGACACGACGATCTCCTCGACGCATCGTTCGAAGTGCTTCATGTGGACGAACGAGCAGTGCCAGATCAAGCCGCACTTCTGGCGCT
The DNA here is from genome assembly GCA_947302865.1 of uncultured Clostridia bacterium. Next base: position 2,377 of record CAMYWS010000128.1, on the reverse strand, counting down.
TCGACCGTTCGAAATACCCGGAGATCGCGACCGAACCCTTCGATTACAAATCCGTCGTCGCCATGGAAAAGGACGGGCTTTTGCCGTAAACCGTGCGGGAAGGTGAATCCGTTTCGTTACAGAGACAGATCGCGCGACCTTGCCTCCCTTTGCACAAGGAGGGCAAGATTCTTAACAACGAATCGCAGGGAACGTCGACCCCGACGTCCCGCAAAGCCTCAAACCGGCGAACCATGCAAGCCACACGAACCCGGTGTCTTAACTTTCGCCTTCCCCGGCCATCGCATGGGGAAGGTGCCGTCAGGCGGATGAGGTCCCAAGTGTGCGGCGAAGCCGCTGTTCGTATCTGTCTGCAATTTCTTTTCAACAGTTGAAAAACCGCGCGGACCGTGCTATAATCAAGCGTAATCTGTTCGGCGACAGCCGCAAGGAGGCACCTATGGATCTGAAAGCATTGGTACGCAATATTCCCGATTTCCCGAAGCCGGGCATTTTGTTCCGCGACATCACGCCGCTGATCGGCGACGCGGACGGCTTTGAGGAACTCGTCAACGAAATGGCACAGCCGCTGTTCGAGCAGGATGTCGACCTGGTCGTGGGTCCGGAGGCGCGCGGCTTCATCTTCGGCTCCGCGCTTGCGAATACGCTGCACGCGGGCTTCGTTCCGGCAAGAAAGCCCGGCAAGCTCCCGTATGAAACGATCGGCTGCACCTACGGGCTCGAATACGGCTCGGACGAGCTGCAGATCCATGTGGACGCGATCAAACCCGGTCAGCGCGTCGTGATCGTCGACGACCTTCTGGCAACGGGCGGCACGGCGCTTGCGTGCGCAAAGCTTGTTGAAAAGGCGGGCGGCGTGGTCGTGGGCTTCGTCTTCGCAATCGAGCTGACCGATCTTCCCGGCAGGGAGACGCTCAGAGACTATCCGGTCGAAACGATCCTCAAGTATTAAGGCATCAGCACGCAAACGCCCCGATCGTGTTTCGGGGCGTTTGTCCTGTAAAAAATCCTTGCGTTTTATATCTGTTTGTGCTATAAATAAAAAGCACCTTGCCGGTGTGATGGAATTGGCAGACGTGACGGACTCAAAATCTACTTCGTCATTTCCCGCCGAAGGCGCAAAAAAGTCCCTAATTTAGGGCGTTTTGAGAATTGAAGAATCACGGTTTTCGCATTTTGGCCTCCATTTTGGCCTCCGATTTCCGGAGTTTTTCCAGAGGCCTATACGAAAAGAAGGTTTTTGCCGGAATGATGGAATTGGCAGACGTGGCGGACTCAAAATCCGCTGGGCTAATACCCCGTGTGGGTTCGAGTCCCACTTCCGGCACCAGAAACCCCAGTATTTACTGGGGTTTCAAGCTTTTTGGGACCCCATTTCAGTCATCCGAATCCGTTGCGTCTGCCGTTGTCATTTCATGCGTTTCAGGATTTTTGACTCTTCGTTTTCTCAGTAATATCGGGCTTTTTCAGACCTTTGGAGGTCGGTCCGGAGGTCGCTGGAATCCTTTGCGTTTGCTCATGTTCCGCTTCATTCCCCGGAAAATAGCCGATAATCGCGTTTGCCGAAGCAACTTTTGACGAGTAATCCAAGTGCGTATAAATGTTGCTGGTGGTGGCAATATCGCTGTGTCCGAGCCATTCCTGAATATCTTTCAGTGCAACGCCGTTGGCATAAAGCAAACTTGCGCAGCTGTGACGCAAATCGTGGAATCGGATCCGCCGGAGGCCATGCTTTTCCAGAAAGTCCGGAAATGCCTGTGTCAGATAATTCGGTTTGATCAGCTCGCCCATCTCGTTAACATAGATATAATCGAGGTTGTCCGGGCAATAGCAGTTTCCGCAGATCTTTCGATTGATTCTTTGCTTCTCTTTCAGATTCAGCAACAGTTCTTCAAACGGCGCAACCAAGGGCAGCGTACGATGGGAGGATTTCGTCTTCGTTCGATCTTTTTTGATCAGTACATTTTCACCATCCAGCTTCGTCTGCACCACTGTGTGACAGATTGTAATGGTTTTGCGTTCAAAGTCGATCGCGTCCCATTTCAAGCCGACGACTTCGCTGCGTCTCAGACCATAAAATGCCGCCAAAATGACACCCAACTCCAGAGTTGTGCCCTTTACCTCCCGAAACAGCTTTTCCAGTTCTTCCGCTCGGTATGGCTTCGTTTGAAACCGATCCTTGCGTGGACGCTGCACTTTATCGGCAGGATTACTTGCGATCAAATCCGTCTTGTACGCATACTGCAAAGCCTTGCGAATGTTCGCATGCCGGTGAAAGACGGTATTCGCCCCGACTCCATTGACTTCCATTTCATACAAATAGTAATCCTGGATCTGTTTTGCTGTAACCTCCCGTAGCAGTAGTTTGGGATGGAAT
>CAMYWS010000127.1 GCA_947302865.1 uncultured Clostridia bacterium | reverse complement strand
ACGTGCTGGAGGTCGCGGAAAAGCTCTGCAACAAGATCGCGATCATCAAGAACGGAAAGCTCATCGCGGCCGGCGCTATGGACGAGGTGCGCGGAGATCAATCGCTTGAAGAACTGTTTCTGGAGCTGACGGACAAATGAAGGCGTTCCGAACACTCGTAAAACTGTATCTCGACAGCATCTTCCGCGTGTCCGTGATGCGGCATTCCAAAGACAGCAGAGAGCGGAAAAACGCCGTCACGGGCGTCGTCGCGATCGGGCTTATCGTGGTGACTTACGGCGGCATGTCCGGTTCGACGTCGTATCAGATGCTGAAAGCCGGCGTCGATCCTTCGGTGCCGTTTCTGATGATCGCGACGATGGCAAGTCTGTTTGCGCTCGCGATGGCGTTTGCGCAGGGCGGGGCGACGCTGTCCGGCTTCTCGGATTTCGATACGCTCATGGGCATGCCGATCCCGATCTCTCTGATCGTGCTTGCGCGGTTCTTCGCGCTGTATTCCGTGGAGGCGCTGTACTGTGCCGCGTATCTTCTGCCGTGCGGCGCGGTGTACACGGTCCTGTGCAGCCCCGCGTGGTGGTTCTGGCCCGTGTTTCTCATGGCGCTTCTGCTGCTGCCCGTCGTTCCGGTCGTGATCGGAAGCGGCGCGGACCTGCTTCTGTCGGCGGCGTTCGCAAAAAGCAAGTATAAAAAGGGCGTCACCTCCGCGATCAAGATGATCCTGCTTCTGGGATTCATCGTTTTCGCGTATCTGTTCCCGCAGCTCAGCAACAGATTTATCGCAGCGCCGGAACAAACGGCGTCCGTCGCGTCGCGCATCTATCCGCCCGCGCAGTGGTTTGCAAAGGGCGTGACGGGCGAACCGCTGCTTGCCCTGCTGACTTCCCTCGGCGCGGCGACGCTGTGCACGCTGTTCGTGCTGGTTCTCGACCGGACGTTCCTCCGGCTGCACGACCGGCTTACGGCGGGGTATCACGTGAAGAACTACCGGCTCGGCGCGCTCAGAAGAAGCGGTACGCAGAAGGCGCTGTTCATGATCGAACGGAAGCGGTTTTTCGGCAGCACGGCGTGGGTCATCAATACGATCATCGGGGCGGTGCTGATCGCCGTGCTCGGCGTCGCCGGCGCGGCGCTGTCCCGGACAGTCATTCCGCTTCTGAAAACGGCGTCCGTGACCGGGATCGCACCTGCCGCGATCACCGGGATCCTGATCTTCTGCGCAACGATCTCGCCGACGACCTCCTGCGCGATCTCCATGGAAGGAAAGCAGATCTGGATCGCCAAAACACTGCCGGTTTCCGCAAAGCAATGGCTTTTCGCAAAGCTTCTGATGAATCTGGTTCTCGTGGGACCGTCGCTTCTCCTTGCGATCACGCTGCTCTCGATCGCGTATCGGAGCATGCTCGGCACAGCCGACGTGCTCGGGATCGTGCTGATGCCGGTCGCCGCCCTGCTGTTTACGACGGTGTTCGGTCTGTACGTGAACGCGAGAATGCCGCGGCTTGACTGGAAATCGGATACCGAGGTGGTCAAGCAGAGCGGCGCGGTGCTGGTCATGGTGCTCGTCGGGTTGGGACTTGCAGCGATCTCCGTGCTTCCCGCGCTCCTTTTCGGGCTCCGTTGGCTGACGTCCGCGATCGCGGCGGCGGTTTTATGCGTAACTGCGGCGGTGTACGCAGCCCTGATGAAAAACGCGGAACAAATTCGCGGGAATTTGTAATAATTGCGTGACAATTATGACACATTGATGGTATAATATGTTCGTCGAAGTATTTTGTAACGCATAAGCGGCAAGTTTGAAAGAGAGGTGATCGGGAAGTTGGATCTGGAAGCCATTTTCTATACCATCATCGGCGCGCTCACGACGCCCAGCGGCCTCGCAAGCTTCATCGTTGACGTGCTGATCATAACCATCTTCCTGTATAAAATTCTGGAATGGACGAAGGAGACGCGCGCATATCAGGTCATGAAGGGGATCGGACTTTTGTTCCTGTTCTCCATTTTGGCGCGCGTACTGAATCTGTGGACGATCTACTGGGTGCTGAACAGCACGCTGGCAAGCGGCTCGATCTTCATCATTCTGTTCATCCTCTTTACGCCCGAGATCCGGCACATGCTGAGCAGGATCGGTACGAACCGCCTGACCCGGCTGCTCGGCGCGGACGATGAGACCGGATCGCGGCGCCTCATTCAGGACGTGAAGCGGTCGATCCTACACATGTCCAAACGCCGCGTCGGCGCGCTGCTCGTGTTTGAACGGCGTTCCGGGCTCGGCGATATCGCCGCGACGGGCATTCCGCTGAACGCGGAGCTTTCCGGCGCGTTGATCGAGAACATCTTCGAACCGAACACGCCGCTGCATGACGGCGCTGTCGTGATCCGCGGCATGACCGTGGTTGCCGCAAGCTGTCTGCTGCCGCTGTCCGACGATACGAAGGTTGCGCGCGAGCTCGGCACCCGCCATCGCGCGGCGCTCGGCGTTTCTTCTGCGGCGGACTGCGTGGTTATCGTCGTTTCCGAGGAGACCGGCGCGATCTCCACGGCGAAGGACGGCAAACTGATCCGGTATCTCGACGAGAAAGCGCTCACGAACACGCTCGAAGGACTGCTGATCCAGGATCAGGGCTTCGTGCTCCCGTGGAAGAGAAAGAAAAAGGCGGCGGAGGTATGATATGACAAAACGGCAAAAGTTTTTCTCCGCTGTCGGAAAGTTCCTGAAAAATGTTTTTACAAAGAATATTCCGCTGAAGATCATCGCGCTGGTGTTTGCGCTTTTGCTCTGGGGCTATGTGCTTTCCGAGGTCAAACCGGTCTACGTCAAGAAACTGTACGGGATCGAGGTCGAATATCTGAATGAGGATAAGCTGATCGAAAACGGCTGGATCGTGGTCGAGAACGAGCCCACACAAAGGCCGACGATCGACGTGGACCTCGAAGCGACCATCGATAATCACAGCAGGATCAATACCGATAACGTCCGGTACGGCGCGGATCTCGGCAGCATCCAGGCGGGCAATCAGGACCCGGACGAGATGGACGTCACGCTGAAGGTCAGCGCGATCGAGATCCCGAGCTACTGCGAAGAAAAGAAGATCTCGAACAACGAGATCGTGCTGCACATCGCACGGGTTGCGAGCAAGGACATCAAATCGGTCAAGGTCAAAACGACCGGCGATTTTCCGGAGATCTGGAACCTCGACGGGACGAAGGAGGGCTTTGAGTTCACGCTCACAAAAGGGGTCTCCCTGAAGTCGGTCTTCGGCAGAAAAGCGGAGGTCGACGAGAGCTCAAGCGCGGAGGTGGAGCTCGACCTCAGCAAGTTCACCGACGCGGAGCTTGCGCAGGCGCCGGAAACCTTCTCGAAAACGCTGCCGGTCATCTTCCGGAACGAAGCGGATGAGATCCTGAACACCAATGCGACGAAGAACGTTGAGGTGACGGTGGAAGGGATCGAGATCCGACGGTATAAGGAGGTTCCGGTGCAGATCAATTTCTCCGGCGAGGATGAGATCGATACGGACATATACGACTATATGTGCACGTTTGCGGACGGGACGATTCCCAATACGGTGCGCATTTACGGGTCGGCAAAGGATCTTGCGAAGATCGAATCGATCAACACCGAGATGATCCTGCTCGATCCGAAAACGACGGACAGTCAGGAACTGCTGCAGATCATCCGCGAGCAGGACCTGAACGCCAGCACCGATCCGACCGTGCTGGACCTGAGTCTTCCGCGGGACAGAGTCACCATGAAGGTCGAACTCGTCGTTCCTTCCGGCGTCACGTGCGAACAGAAGTCGACGCTGATCAGGATGGAAGTCTGGAAGCTTGCGACCGATGAGAAGGATTACGACGTCAGGATCGAATACAGCGATCCGGACGAAGGGATCGAGGTAAAGGACAAGCCCGAGACGGTCAGCATCAAGGTGTACGGACTGTCCGACGCGATGGCCGCGTTCGATCCGGCGTGGCTCACGGCGAGCGTAGATCTGCATCATTACGGGAAGGGAACGTACGAGATCCCGTTTGAGATCCGCTGGAACGGCGTCGATCTGTATGTGCAGAACTACCTCCTCACAAAGCCGCAGAGCGGCGGCGACCCGGTGATCAAGATCGTGCTCGCCGCAGAGGACGGAAAGCGGTATCAGATCGAATTGAAGACGAAGACCGTAAAGGTCGTTATGGAGGAGATCCCGGTCGAAGTACCGGAGGAATAAACCGAACCGCATGAAAACGGTTTATCTGCAGAATTTAAGAAAAGAGCTCGATGCGACGGACGAAACGTTCGCCGCTTCGTGCTGTAAAAAGCTCGGGATCCCGAAGGACGCGCTGATCCGCATGCGCATCGTGCGGCAGGCGCTCGACGCCCGCAAAAAACAGGATATCTTTTACTGCATCCATGCGGAGCTCACGCTGACCGACGCGGCGGCAAAGCGGGTTCTGAACGACCCGAAATGCAAGGCGGAGCCGGTCCGGGAAACCGAACCGGAGCCGTTTGCCTACGGCACAGAAAAACCGGACGGGCGGATCGTCGTCACGGGGCTCGGCCCCGCGGGACTGTTCGCCGCGCTGACGCTGGCGGAAAACGGCTATCGTCCGCTCGTGATCGAGCGCGGGCGACCGATCGAGGAACGCGTGAAGGATGTGGAAACGTACTGGTCCGGGCGCATCGGAGAACCGGATCCGGACAGCAACGTCGCGTTCGGCGAGGGCGGCGCCGGCACGTTTTCGGACG